>NZ_JARAYQ010000011.1:0-75074 GCF_033794505.1 Streptomyces sp. MB09-01
CCCCCGGCCGCCGCACGGGCACCGCCCGCGCCGTGCTCGCGCTCGTGCTCGCCTCGGCCGCCGCCGGCCCCGCCTCGGCCGCCGGGGGAGAGGGGGCCGACGTACCGCAGGGCGCCGTCGCGTACCGGCCTGTGGCGCAGTTCACCACGGCCGGCAAACCGCGCGACCTGCTGCTGCACCCCGACTCGAAGAAGCTGTACGTCGGTTCGGACGACCTCCCCGAGACCGCCGACGCGAACGAGGGCGGGCTGCACGTCCTTGACCCCGCCGACGGCAAGCTGCGCAGCAGCGTCGGGCAGGCCCCGGGCCCCACCGGCACGCTCGGCCGACGGGCCGTGCGGCAGCTCGTCGCCCCGCTGCCCGGCGACGGCGCCGTCTTCGTCTATCCGCTGCGCGGCATCGGCACCGCCAAGGACGGCGACGCCGCGGCGGCGGGCGCGTGGGTGCCGGGTGCGGCCGTCACCGACGCCGCCCCCGGGCTCACCCCCTCGTCGGTGCTGGTCGCGCAGGGCTCCGTACTGTCGGAGGTCGACATTGCGACCGCGACCGTCAAGCGGTCCGTGACCCTGGAGGGCGGCGAGGAGTTCGCCGTCGACGCGGCGCGCGGCGCGGTCTGGTTCACCGACGTCGGCAACCGCCGGATGTACCGGATCGACACCGCCGCCTTCCAGGTCACCAAGACCGTGGACCTCCCGGCGGGAGAGGGCTTCGGAGGATTCACGGAGGTGGATCCCGGGACCGGCGCGGTCTGGGTCGGGCTGGACACCTCCGTCGTCGTCCACGACGCGACGGGCAAACGGCTGCGCACCATCGAGGGTGTCGACTTGCCCCGCGCGGCGAGGTTCGACGCCGCCACGCACGAGGCGTTCGTGGTGTGGCAGGACGCGGGGGACACCTCCCAGCCGGGCAGCGACGGCAACGGAACGCTCACCGTCCACCGCACCGGCGACCTCCAGGAGGCCGCCAAGCCCGTCGTACTCCCGGGGAACCACGGGCAGTTGGGCAGCGCGGCCGTGGCCGTCGAGCCCGGCGGCGCGGTCGTCTTCGTCTCGGACCCGGCGGGGGCGAGGATCACCCGGCTGGAGCGGTCCACGTCCCCGGAGGTCACCCGGAGCCCGGCGGACCGGTCGGTCACCGCCGGAGCCGAGGTCTCGCTGACCGCGCAGGCCGAGGGGAACCCGCGGCCCGCCGTCGCCTGGCAGGTCAGTACGGACGCCGGCCGGACCTGGCGGGCCGTGCCGGGCGCGACCTCGCCGACCCACACCTTCACGGCGGCGGCCGCCGACAGCGGCAGCCGGTACCGGGCGGAGTTCACCAACGACGCCGGGACCGCCCGCAGCGATGCGGCCACGGTCACCGTCACCGCCGCGGACACGACGACCGGCGGCGGCGCGTCCACGGGAGGGGCCGGTGGCGGCTCCGGCACGTCCGGGAGCACGTCCGGGGGCACGACCGGAGGCCCAGGTGGTCCGGGCGACGGTCCGGGCGACAGTTCGGGCGGTGCTGCGGGCGGTGCCGGCGGAAGCGCCGCCGGCGGCTCGGTGAGCGGCTCGGCAGGGGGCTCGGTGGGCGGTGCGGTCGGCGGTACGGGCGCCACCCCCACCGGCGGCGCGCTCGCATCCACCGGTGCCACCGTCGCCTCCCTCGCCGCAGGCGCGGTCGTCCTCACGGCGGGCGGCTGGGTGCTGGTACGCCGCACGCGCCCGCGGAAGACCGCCTGACCTCCGGCCCGGCCCCGGGTCAACGGCGCCTGAATCCGCCTGAATCCGTCTGACTCTGTCTGAGTTCCGCCGCGGGCCGCCCTGTTGAATGGGTGCCAATCGCATCTCTTGACCAGAGACGAAGGAGACACCGCTCGTGATCGTGATCGCCCACCTCAGCGACATCCATCTCGACGGGGGCCCGCGCGCGGCCGACCGCACCCGCGCCGTCATGGAGTACCTCGACGGTCTGCCGTACGACTTGGACGCCGTACTGGTGAGCGGGGACATAGCCGACCACGCCGCCGGCACCGAGTACGAGGAGGCCGCCAAACTGCTGCGCTCGCGGCACCCGCTGGTGGTCTGCCCCGGCAACCACGACGGCCGGACCGCCTTCCGGCAGGTCCTGTTGGGGGAGGAGGCCCCGTCCGCGGCGCCGGTCGACCAGGTGCTGCGCGGCGCCGGCTTCGTGCTCGCGGTGTGCGACTCCTCCGTACCCGGCGCGGACCACGGCCTGCTGGAGGAGTCCACGCTGGCCTGGCTGGACGGCGTACTGACCGACACCCCGCGGGAGACCCCGGTCCTGGTCGCCTTCCACCACCCGCCCGTACCGCTGCACACCCCGTACGTCGACGAGATCCGCCAGTTCGGTGAGGAGCGGCTCGCCGAACTGGCAGGACGGCACCCGCACCTCACCGCGTTCCTGTGCGGACACGCCCACACCGCGGCCGCCACCACCTTCGCGGGGCGGCCGGTGCTGGTGGCGCCGGGCGTGGTGTCCACCCTGCGGCTCCCGTGGGAGCACCCCTCGGCCGGCTCCGAGCACGTCCACCTGGACGAACCGCCGGCCGTCGCCTTCCACTTGCTCGGCGACGACGGGCGGCTGACGACCCACTACCGGGTGGTCGTGGACCGGCGGTAGCCGCTTCCGCCACGGGTCCGGGTCGGGGGCCGGGTCAGCAAGGCGGGGGGCTACGGGACTTCCGGCTCGAAGGTCCGGAGTGCGTCCTCCCCGCCGGTCCACAGGACGCCGAGCCGTTGGCGGGCCAGGAGCCAGCCGTCCGGCCCGCGGCGGAACTCCCAGGTGTACGGGCCGCCCATGGAGTAGGTGCCGGAGGTCGACCCGGACGCGGTGACCGCGACGAACCACATGTAGCCGATGCCGTTCGCGCGCTCGCCCTCCACCTCGAAGTGCATGTTGAGGAGGTGGTGCTGCATGCCCGGGTAGGGCGATTCCGCCTCCTCCACCGTCGCCCGGATCGCCTCCTTGCCGCGGGTCTCGCCCCACGGCCCGAACTCCAGCACCGCGTCGTCGGCCCAGCAGTCGATCCAGGTCTGCCAGTCCTTGCGGTCCAGGGCCCGCCAGCCGCGGATCAGGAGGGTGCGCAGAGCCTCCTTGTCCTCGAGGTTCCGCAGCCTCCGGACCAGGCTGTCGTACTCGGCGGCCGTGGGCAGCACTTCGGCGCCCTCCCTCCCGGCGGGGGTCACCGGGCGCTCGCGGCCGGGCGGACGACGATCTCGTTCACGTCGACCTCGGGAGGCTGGGAAACGGCGTGGGCGATCGCCTCCGCGACGGCCGAGGCGGGCAGTGCGACGGCGCGGTAGGCCTTCATCGCCTCCCTGGCCTCCGGATCGGAGATGCCGTCCGCGAGTTCGGACTCGGTCACGCCGGGCGAGACGAGGGTGACCCGGACGTCCCCGCCGGACTCCTGCCGCAGGCCTTCGGAGATCGCGCGGACGGCGAACTTGGTGGCGCAGTAGACGGCGGCGGTGGGGGAGACCTCGTAGGCGCCCACGGAGGCGATGTTCACGATGTGCCCGCCGCCCTGTGCGCGCATCACCGGCAGGGCGGCGGCGATCCCGTGCAGGACGCCCCGCACGTTCACGTCGATCATGCGGTCCCACTCGTCGGTCCTGAGCGCTGCCAGCGGGGAGAGGGGCATCACCCCCGCGTTGTTCACGAGGACGTCGATCCGGCCGTACTCGCGGCACGCCGCATCGACGAACGCGCGCACGTCCGCCGCGTCGGTGACGTCCAGCGCCCGGAAGGCGGCGGTGCCGCCCTTCCCGGTGATCTCCTCGACCAGCCGTTCCAGCCGGCCGGTACGGCGCGCACCGAGCAGGACCCGGTGCCCGTCCGCGGCCAGACGACGTGCCGTGGTCTCCCCGATGCCGCTGCTCGCGCCGGTGACGGCCACGGTCATGGCGGTCTGCTTCATGTCTGTTCCTCCTTGTGGCCGGCTTTCGGCCGGCTCGCCCTGCGGAGTCTGGGCGGCGGCGGAAGGAAGGACCAGGACGGGCTGTGCCTGGGTACGGCGCACCCGGGCACGCGCCGTGGGAGCGGTCTAGCCTGGCGTGATGACAGGCAACGCCCTCGGGGACTTCCTTCGCGCGCACCGTGCACGGCTGCGGCCCGACGACGTGGGGCTGGCCTCCTACGGCCGGCGCCGGGTGGCCGGGCTGCGGCGGGAGGAGGTCGCCGTCCTGGCCGGCATGAACACCGACTACTACGCCCGCCTCGAGCAAGGCCGCGAGCAGAGCCCCTCGCCACAGATCCTCGAAGCGATCGGCTCCGCCCTGTGCATGGACCACGAGGCACGCGACCACCTCTTCCGGCTGGCGGGCACCCTGCCGGACGGGCAGCGGACACGGCCGAGTGAGACCGTCAGCCCGATGCTGCGCCAATTGCTGGACGGGTACGCGCACACCCCGGCCTTCGTCCTCAACCCGGCGCTGGACCTGCTGGCGGCCAACGGCCTGGCCGACGCGCTCTTCTCGCCGTTCGAGGAGGCGGACAACCTCGCCCGCATGACCTTCCTCGACCCCGCCGGACGGTCCTTCTACGCACAGTGGCCGCGGGCGGCCGAAGCGGTCGTCGCCGCCCTGCGCCAGGCCACCGGCCTCGTACCGCACTACCCGCGCCTGCGCGAACTGGTGGGCCTCCTCGCCGCGACGAGCGAGGAGTTCGCCGGGCTCTGGTCTGCGCACACCGTCTACGGAAAGACCCTCGACGCCAAGGCACTCGTGCACCCGGAGGTGGGAGCCCTGTCCCTCACCTACCAGTCCTTCGACGTACGGGGAGCGCCCGGCCAGCAGGTGGTGATCTACCACGCGGAACCAGGGAGCCCCGGCTCCCACGCGCTCTCGCTGCTCGGCAGCCTGAACGCAACCGGCCCGTCCGGCACCGGAGTTCACCGGACCGGACGGGCTCGGGCGTGAGCGGAGGGGGGTAACGGGGTCAGGGGCCGACGGTGATCTGCTGCGCCGGATCGGTGGTGTCGGCGACCCGGTAGACCGCGTTGAAGGTGGACGAGGTCGCGCTGGTGGGGCAGCCGAACCCGCCGGTGACCTTGACCGGTACGGACGCGTTGGTGAAGGTCAGGCTGGACGGGGCGCCGTTGGCCCAGGTGCCGCCGACGCTCGCCGGGGCCGTGGGGGCGGCGGTGACCGTACAGGAGGCGAGCCCGGTCGTCTTGACCACCAGGCCGCCGACCGGCAGACCCATGGTGGCGGTGATCGGGGAGCCGTCCTGCATCGACACGGTCCACGCGCCGGAGGTCGTGACCGTGGGGGTCACGCCCGGCATGCTGGAGGTGCAGGAGCTGTACGTCGGCGCGGAGATCGGCGAGGACACCGGCCCGGCCGGGTTGCTGTTGCCGGGGGCGGCCGGCACCGTGCCGGTGGCGACGGAGACCGTGCACGTCACCGTCACGGAACCGGCTTTGAGCGTGGCCTTCCCGCTGAGGGTGGCCTGGAAGGCGTGCCCGGCCGGGGTGACGGTGGTCGACCCGGCCGAGGGTAACGGCGCCGCGGTGACGGGGGCGGTGACCGCGCCGAGCGCGAGGGCTCCGGCGGAGGCCGCCCCGAGGGCGAGCGCGGTGCGCGAACGGCTCATGGCTGTACTCCTTGGGGATCGTGGTGCGAGGTGGGGGGAGGGGGCGCGGCGGTCGCCGCGGCGCCCACGGCGGACTCCGCGTTCCCGGTGCCTGACACGGACTCCGCCGCGGACTTCGGTTCCCCGGCGCGCGGGGCTGCGCGCTGGGCGGCGTACGGCTGCCACGCGAACATCAGGCCGCCGCCGAGAATGCCGAGCAGGGTTCCGATCAGGAAACCGCCCAGATTCGACAGGACCAGCGCGGCCGTGGCGATCAGGGTGGTGAGGACGCCCGCGAGCGTGCGCTGAGCGGGGGAGAACCAGGTGGTGAGGCCGAGCACGATCATCACGATGCCCATCAGGACGGACGGGATCCCCGCCACCCCCTGCTGGAGCATGACCTTCAGCGGCGCCAGCGGCAGGACGCAGATCCACGCCCCGGCAAGGATCGCGAGCAGCCCGCCCCAGAAGGGCCTGCTGCGCCGCCACCGTTGCCACCGCCGCCGACGGCTCAGAAGCATTCCTTCTTGCCCTTGCTGACGTTCATGCTGAGCCCGGAGAGCTTGAAGGTGCCGGCGTTGGTCGCCCACGCCGTCTGCTGCAGACCGGTGATGCGGACCGTGTCGGCCTGCTGGGCGAAGAGGTCCTGCATGCCCTGCGCTTCGGCCGGCCCCTTGTCGAGGGTGGAGGCGTCCCGCCCGATCTCGATGTTGCTGAAGACGGCGTCGCCGGCGAGCTGGGTCGCGTCGACGAACAGGTTGCTCGCCTCCACCGGGGCCTTGCGGCCGGCGGTGAGGTTGAGCGAGATGTCACCGACCACCGGGAGCGTGGTGACCACGGACTGGCAGAGGTTGTGGAGCCTGGCCTCCCGGATGGCGGTGACGGCCACCGGGATCAGTTCCTCGCGGGCGTTGACGTCGACGCTGCCGTACTGGGCGAATCCTTCGCCCTCCAGGCTGCTCGCCGAGACCTTGAACTGCTGGCCCGACACGGCGAAGGAGGCGGCCAGCACACCCTGCGCGAGGGCGATGCCCAGGCCGGCGGTGACGGCGACGGCGGGAACGGTCAAGGCGGCGAACCGCCGCCAGCGCACGCGGCCGGAGTCACTGCGCTCGTCGCGCTCGTCGGATAAATGGGGGGAACCGGTCATGGGATCGTCCCTTATTTCGGCTGTGCACCGTTGTTACCGACGAGTTGAATGTAAGAGTGCCAATGGAGGTTGGCAAGGTTGTGCGAGCGCACCCTTTGAGCCGACTCCTACTGCTCCGTACGCAGCAGTTCGGCGACCTCCGCATCCACCCGCCGCGCCATCGCCCGTGCGAACTCCGTGGCCACGACCTCCCCGGCCACCGGCCGCAGCGCCGCCACCGCCGCGGTGATGTGCTGGAGCCGGGTGGCCGAAAGCAGTTCCAGGCCCTCCGCCCCCTCCGTACCGATCACATGCCGCCGGAACAGCCCGACGAACCGGTCCGCGACCGTCGCCGCCTGCGTCTGTACGAACTCCCCGACGTCCAGGATCTCCGCCAGCGGCACCCCCAGGCGCACCAGCGTCAGCGTCGCGTCCAGCAGCCGGCGGCTCGGGTGCGTGACCCGGTCCCCGTCGACCGTCACGTAGCCCAGCTCCGCCGCCCGCCGGGTGTCCGCCGCGGTCGCCGTCGGGCCGAA
Organism: Streptomyces sp. MB09-01; assembly: GCF_033794505.1. Lineage (NCBI taxonomy): Bacteria > Bacillati > Actinomycetota > Actinomycetes > Kitasatosporales > Streptomycetaceae > Streptomyces > Streptomyces sp. MB09-01. Next base: position 7,240 of record NZ_JARAYQ010000011.1, read on the forward strand.
CAGCTCACGCAGCTCGGCCCGGGTCATCGTCACCGGCTCCTCCTGCACCCAGTCCCGCGTCATCTCCCGTTCCAGGCCCAGCAGTCGGGACAGGCCGCCGCCCTCCTCCCACGCCTGCAGCAGCTCCGCGATCCCGTTGACCGTGTAGCCGCGCCCCAGCAGATCGCTGATCAGGCGCAGCCGGGTCAGGTGGTCGTCGGAGTACCAGGCGATCCGGCCCTCCCGGCGCGGCGGCGGCAGCAGCCCGCGCTCCTGGTAGTAGCGCAGGTTGCGCACCTTGACGCCGGCCGCCCGGGCCACGTCCTCCCGGCGGTAGCGCCCGCCACCGCTCCCGTCCTCCACCTGGCTGCTCACGGGCCAGAGTGTAGGAGCTACCGGCAGGTCACATGGGCCGCGGGCGATCCTGCTTGACCGCCCGCAGGATCACGAACTTCGGCTCGCTCGCGACGACTTCGCTGTTGCCGAAGAGCCGGCGCAGGTGGGTGTGGTAGCCCATGTGCCGGTTCGCAACGATCCACAGCTCGCCGCCGGGCCGCAGCACCTTGCGCGACTGCGCGAACATGCGCAGCGCCGTGGCATCCGTGGTGGCCTGGTGGGAGTGGAAGGGCGGATTGCTCAGCACCAGGTCCACGGACGAGGGCGGCAGCATGGCCACCCCGTCTCCGACGAGGAACTCCGCGGTCCGCCGGCCCTCGCGGACGTTCGCCCGGTACGTGGCCTGCGCCGAGGCGACCGCCTGGTACGACTCGTCGGTGAAGACGACCTCGGCGTCCGGATCGTGGACCTGGACTGCCGTGCCGACGACGCCGTTGCCGCAGCCGAGGTCCACGACCCGGGCCCCGTCGGTGTTGGTCGGCAGGTTCTGCAGGAAGAAGCGGGTGCCCACGTCGAGCCGGTCGGCGCAGAAGATCCCGGCGTGGTTGACGACGGTCAGGCCGGAGCCCGACCCCGCGTCCTCGTCCACGGTGTACGTCAGCGGCCACGGCCCGGGGGTCGTGGGGCGGGTCGCCCCGGGGGTGCCCGGCGTGCAGAAGATCAGCCGGGCCTTCTTCTCTGCGAGCGAGGTCTTCGTGGGGCCGAGGATCTTCTCGAAGAGGCGCAGCGTGGAGGTGTGGATCTCCTTGACCATGCCGGCGCCGACCACGACGGTGCCCGCGTGCACGTGCGGGGCCAGCCGGTACAGCTGGTCCTCCAGCAGCGCCAGGCTCTTGGGCACGCGCACCAGCAGGACGTCGATCTTCCCGGGCGGCGGGTCCTGCGTGGTCAGCAGGGTCACCGTCGCCTTGGCCGTCCCGATCCCGTTGCGGTCCAGGTTGGCCGCGGTGGCGGAGCGGGTGAGGGCGGAGTCGGTGATCTGCGTCGGGCGGTACGCGGCGAGCGCCGTCGTCAGCGTCCCCCAGCGGTCCCCGAGCACCGTGATCTGGCCGGCGGAGGCCAGATCCACCGGCCCGCGCTCACCGGTACCGGAGTCGAGGTGGCGCAGCAGGTACTCGTCGGCCGCGTCCCAGGCACGGAGCCGGTCGCGCGGGTCCTCGGGGAAGCGGGTGAGCTCGTAGGAGCCGAAGGGTGTGGTCAGGCGGTTCATATGGCACCCAGGCTATCCGAGCCGACCGCCGGACCCCGCATGCACGGGGCCGGGCGACCGAATGCACCGGACCGGGCACCCGCTCGGGGTGGCACTGGAGGTCCGGCAGGTCTGGGGGCTGGGCGTCCGCTCGGACGGGGCTGGACGTCGGCACGTGCGGGCCCGGCGGCCGCTCGGGGGGCGCGGCCGGACATCCGACGGGTGCGGGTCGGGCGCCCGGTCGGGCGGGGCCGGAGGTCCGGCAGGTGCGGCGCCGGACTACCGCTCGGGGCGGGGCGCGGCGCCGCATGCACGGGCCGGGCGTAAGCAGGCGTGTGTGCCGGCCGGTCCACCCGCTACGCCGGCTACTCCCGTCCACTCCGGCTACTCCCGTCCACTCCGGCTACTCCCGTCCACTCCGTCTACTCCGGGAAGTCGCCCGCCATCGCGGCGGCCACCCGCAGGTACGGACGGGCCTCGGCGGCCCGGCCCAGGCGCTCCAGCGTGCGACCGAGCATCAGTTGCGCGTAGTCCTCCACCGGCCAGTGCTCCAGGATGGCGCGGAGCTCGTGCTCGGCACGGGAGAGCTGGGCGGAGTGGTAGTAGGCGCGGGCCAGCAGCAGCCGGGGCGCCAGCTGCTCGGGCACCTCGCCCGCCAGCCCCTCCAGGATGCGGGCAGCCGTCGCGTACTCCCTCGCCTCGAAGAAGAGCTGGGCGCGCGCCCAGCGCTCGGCTGCCGTTCCGTGCTCGAAGTACGTCGCCGGCGCGTTCATCGCGTCCCTTCCGCCGTTCAGGTGGTCCGTCCGGTGCCTCCAACACGCCTGGGCGGTGGAACATTCCACCCGCCGGAGCCACCGCCGCGGGGCTAGGTTGTCCGCATGAGCAATCTCGAACGCCAGCCCGCTCTCTCCGCCTGCGGCGGCCGCGGCTTCGTCGTGGCCGAGCCGGTGCGCGAGCTCCTCAGCCCGCGTACGGTCAAGCTCGGAGAGTCCACCGAGGTCCGCCGACTCCTGCCGAACCTGGGCCGCCGCATGGTGGGTGCCTGGTGCTTCGTGGACCATTACGGCCCGGACGACATCGCCGACGAGCCCGGCATGCAGGTAGCGCCCCATCCGCACTCGGGCCTGCAGACCGTGAGCTGGCTCCACGAGGGCGAGGTGCTCCACCGCGACAGCGAGGGCAGCCTCGAGACGATCCGCCCGCGCGAGCTGGGCCTGATGACCTCCGGCCGCGGCATCAGCCATTCGGAGGAGAGCCCGCGCCCGCACGCCCGCTTCCTCCACGGCGCCCAGCTGTGGGTGGCCCTGCCGGACGCCCACCGCAATGTCGAGCCGCACTTCCAGCACCACGCGGAACTCCCGCACGTCACGGCCCCGGGCCTGACGGCGACGGTCATCCTGGGCACCCTGGACACGGCGACCTCGCCCGGCACGGCGTACACCCCGATCGTGGGCGCGGACCTGAACCTCACGGCAGGCACCGAGACCCGCCTCCCGCTCGACCCGGACTTCGAGTACGCGGTCCTGTCGATGTCGGGCGAAGCCCACGTCGACGGCGTCCCGGTCCTCCCGGGCTCGATGCTCTACCTGGGCTGCGGCCGCACGGAACTCCCCCTGCGCGCCTCGTCGGACGCGGGCCTGATGCTCCTGGGCGGCGAGCCGTTCGAGGAGGAGATCGTGATGTTCTGGAACTGGATTGGCCGCTCCCACGAGGATATCGCACAGGCCCGCGAGGACTGGATGAATGGGACGAGATTCGGCGAGGTGAAGGGGTATGACGGCCCTCCACTTCTGGCTCCTGACCTGCCCCCGGCCCACCTCAAACCACGCAGCCGAGTGCGCTGACCTGCGATAACTAGAGAGATGCGGTCCGGCAGGGCGCGGGTCGCGCACCTTCCGGTTGTCGAAGCCTCGGCGCTTCCGATCACGCCCCGCGCTTGCCCTTCGAGGGTGCGGGGCCTTCCCCCTCTGTGGGCGTCCGTGGGTGGGTGTGTGTCTACGAATGCTGACCCAATGCTGACTTTCCTGACGCTATGCCAGGTGAGGCTTCGGGCAGGTACAGACGTCGAATCGGCTTCGTCTGCGCTCGGCGCTTGTCTGGAAGTTGTTCCCGGCTACGTGCCAGTCGGGTTGCCCGCTGCGCTCCGCAAAGGCCGGACCGAGAGTCTGATGGATTGGGCGTTACCGCTTGTGGGGAGCCGACAACCCGTGCAGCGGTCGTCGAACCGGTCTCCCGGGAAGGGGACAGCGGATGAATGCCACGTGTGTCTGACCCCGGGTGTGCAGGTCTGGTAATCCGGGGTCGAGGTCCGGGTGCTGGCATGCGAGGTAGTTCAAAAGCGAGCGCGTTCCAGCTGTGGGCTCAGCCGCTGTGAGCGCGCCGGGCCGATATCGGCGGGCAGGTCGCCTGCCCTGCTGTAAGGGCGTCGTACGGGGTGCGGACGTCGAGGCTGTAAGCAGGTTCTTCGAGTGCTGGTAGTACACGTGCCACACCGCTCCTGATCAGGCAAAATGAAGGTATCTGCCTTCGGCTGGCCGGTGCTGGCCCGCAACTGGCCCGGATCTTGGTTGTGGGGCGAGAGAGAGGGCGCACTGTCTTTCCGGGGCCAGGTCTCGAAGCGATGGCCGTCGGTGGAGGGCCTCAGAGCTTGGGTGGCGCCGACGGCTCGCTTGCGGGCGGCGTCAGGTCGTTGCCAGCCCAGCGCTGACGGTGGTGGCGAACGTACCGGGAGTCGATGAAGTGCCACCGGTGGAGTTCGATCCTTTTCCCGGACTGGCCCGTCACGGTGTCGATGATCGTGAGGTCGTCGGTCAGGACCCGTGCTCCCGCGTCGAAGAGGACGTGGCAGGTCGGGCAGAGGCACAACAGGTTCTCGACGATGTCGGGTCCGTTGTCCTCTCTGGCCCGGATGTGGGCCGCTTCGCTATAGCGATGGCGTGGTGAGGGCAGGGCCAGGACTTGGGCGCACATCTGACAGCGGTCCTGGTACCACTGCTTGAGTTTGCGCACGGCACTGCTGCCGGTCTGCGGCCGATTCCTGTGCATGCCTCTGCCGGACGGCCACCATGGTTCGGATTCAGGCGTGTTTGAGCGAATTGCAGGGGCTTCTCCCTCAAGTGCTTCCATGCCGAAGAGCCGGTCGTCCAGGTCCTTGACGACCGGCTCCACCGTGCTGTGGTCCATGGCGGCGAGGTGCGCGGTGTCCAGGACGGCGCGGCGGGCGAGTGACCAGGCGGCCTCGATGTGCGTGCTGTGGATGGCGGTGCGTTCGGTAGCCGCGAGCGTTCCGGCGACGCGGGAGACGTGATCGCCGATCCGGACGAAGAAGTCGGCGTACTGCTCGGGCAGGGTGGCATCCCAGCTGCACTCGGCCTCGCGAATTGCGTGCCACTGTCGCCTTGCGCGAGTGGTGTAGGTCAGGATCGGTCGGGTGTTGAAGGCCCAGCCGTACGCCGTTGCCAGCTCGTCACGCCATTTGCCCGACGACGGGTTGGGGCGTGGGGCAGGCGCTGGCCGCCGGGCGAAGTGCAGGACGCGCGAATAGGTGGCGGCGTCCGTGGAAAGGAAGCCCCGCCATTCGCTTGCGGACAAGTCCCACAGGGATCCGACGTGCGGTGGAACGGGTCTCCTGGCTGCCCGGTAGCGTCCGATGCCCCGCGTGGGCAGGGTGTGTCGCCCGTCCCAGGCCTGTCGCAAGTGCCCTTCCAGTGACGTGCTGATTCTGGAGCCGCCGCGACCTGATGTGAACGGCGAACCGGTCAGGAGAAACGTGGGCGTGCCTGCGCCGGCGCTGTCCGCACGGCGGGTGGCGTGGGAGGCCGCACTGAGCAGCCTCTGGTCCGTAACGTCGGGGTGGACTGCCAACGGGCCGGGCCCGTTGAGGAGGCGGTGGACCAGGTGATGCAGCAAGTCGCTCTCGGACACGTCAGAACGCACCAGAGACGTCCAGACCGTCACCGGGGCGTCCGGCCATGAACTGACCGAGACCGCAGGCGCAACGGCCGCAGACCACCAGCTGATTGCCGCCAGATAGAGGTCCCCTGGATCCACACCCGCCGAGCCGGCCTCGGCCTGAGCCACTTCCCCGAGCGGCCCTCGATAGAAGGTGTCGTCGTCCGTCATCGCCCTACCCCCATCTCGGCTCCGCGCCTGCAGCGTCGCCGCCCCTGTTGAGTCTGCCCGACGGCCCTGACTGCGGCCGGGAGGGGCGGTGCTGCCCAACGAACCCTTCCGCAAGGGGCAAGGACTGCATCGGTGAATCCCGTGATCCAGCAGTGCGCCTCATCGTGCCGCAGCACACTGGATCCATGGGTGTGCTGCCGCGTTGGGAAGAGCTCGCCGGGGGACGGCAGGCGTTCGAAGAGGGCGTGACGATGCTCCTCGCCATGGTCTATCCCGGCCTTAGGCACGTTGACGGTTCCGGAGGTGACCGAGGGGAGGACGCCGTCCTTCTACTACAGGGAGGCGGACGCCATGTCTTCCAGGTGAAGAGCTTCACGGGGCGTCTGAAGCCGGTCCAGCGCCGTCAGGTGGAGGGATCACTGAAACGAGCGGCTGAGGGCGAGCCCACGCGTTGGACTCTCGTCGTACCACTCCGTCTCACCCCGCAAGAGTGGGACTGGTTCGATGGACTCCGCGACGGCTTCCCTTTCCCATTGGACTGCCACGATCTGAACTGGCTCAACACCAAGTCCTGCCAACACCCGGCTATCGACGCCCTGTTCCAGCCAGAAGCGCCGTTGGCTGCCCTGCTGAACTGGCCTCGGGTGGCGGACACCAGCCCGATCGATGCCGGCCTCGCCGTGCCCGAAAGCGGCGACATTCCTCCCTATGTAGCGCGTGACATCGATCCTGTCGTGCGAGATCGGATGCGAGCGGCGGCTGAGTCAGGCGGAGCGCTCGTGCTCGTGGGGGATTCCGCTGCGGGCAAGACCCGCACACTCTACGAAGCCTTGTGCGCGGAGCTGCCCGGCCACCGCTTGGTGCACCCCATGCAGCCCGGCGACGTCCCGTTGCTGATCCCAGGCATCATTGCGGCAGCGGGGCCCTGCGTCTTGTGGCTCGACGAGTTGCACCGCTACCTGGAGGACGGCCGTTGCCTCACGCCACACGGGCTCGGGGAATTGCGCCGCGCGAGGGCCATTGTCTTGGCCACGCTCGACGCGTCGGCCCACGAACACTGGCACGGCTCGCCCGTGTTGCGTCAGATGCAGACGCTTGTGCTCGATCGGCGCTGGAGCCTGGCCGAGCGCCAGCGGGCGGCTGCGGCGCCGGACTCACGAGTCGTCCAGGCGGCGACGGCCGACCCGGCCATCGGAGTTGCCGAATGCCTGGCCGCTGGACCCTGGCTGTGGCAGGAACTGAAGCTGGCCGACCGGGCGGGCGGGCAGCCGCGGGGGGCGGCAATGATCCGGGCCGGTATCGACCTCGTCCGGGTCGGCCTCGCAGGCCCGTTGTCCACCTCGCGGCTCCTCGAAGCCCACCTGCCCTATCTCGCGGACAGCGGCGGTCCCGTACTGCGCCCCGAACCGGCCGATGACGCATTGTCGTGGGCTGGCAAAGTGCGCTTCGGCGTTAGCAGCATGCTGCTGCCTGCGGGCGAGGACGCCTGGACGGCCCATCCCCAGCTGGCCGCCGCGGCCGACGAAGATAGCGTCACGGTCCACCCGTTCACCTGGTTTCAGGCGCTTGGCGCGGCCGGCGATCTGGACGACATGTTCAAGGTGGCGCTCAATGCCAGTACTCATGCCCCTTCCATTGGCGTGTTCCTGTGGCGATCACTGGCGGACGCCGGCCTCAACGAGGCCGCGAACAACCTCGGTGTCACACTGGCCGACCTGGGCCGACACGAAGAAGCCGAGCACGTGTTCCGGACCCAAGCGAACCCTGAGGATGCAGTGGTCCTGCTGAACCTCGGCAACCTGCTGTGCAAGACAGGCCGTCACGAAGAAGCCGAAGAGGCATACCGGAAGTCGGGTGCACGGGGGCAGGCGAAGGCTTGGAACAACCTCGGGCTGCTCTTGAAGGATCGGGGCGAGTACGCCTGCGCCGAGACCTGTCTGCACAGCGCTGCCCTGGCCGGCGCCCCTGACGCCGAGTACAACCTTGGGGTGCTCCTGGACGAGCTTGGGCGAGCTGACGAGGCCAAGGCTGCGTATGCGCGTGCGTACGACGCTGGGGACGCAAGCAGCCTGACCAACTGGGGGATGCTGCTACTTGAGGAGGGCCGATGGACCGAGGCAGAACCCTTGTTACGGCAGGCCGCAGAAACCGGCGATGGAGACGCGATTTTCTGCCTGGCCAACGCGGAGAAGGCGAAAGGAAATCTGCTGCAGGCAACGCGATGGTACCGGCGCGCGATCAACATCGGTGATGCCCGTGCCTGCTTCAATCTGGCGAACCTCCATCAGGACGACGATCGTCCGGACCTTGCCGAGCCGCTCTATCGGGAAGCCATCGATGCCGGAATCACCAGCGCCCTGTACAACTTGGCCCTCCTTCTCAAGAGGCAGAAGCGCCTCACCGAGGCCGAGGACTTCCTCCGCCGGGCGGCAGCGGAAGGACACAAGGAAGCCCTCTTCCATCTCGGCGACGTGCTATGCCAGACAGACCGCCAGGAGGAAGCCACTGCGCAGTGGAAGGCGGCCGCTGAAGCAGGTGACCCCAATGCGGCGATCGCACTCGCGACGGTGCTGACCGACCCCGCCGACCAGCCGTATCTCCGGAAGGTCCTCCGCTGTGCGGCAGACGCTGGCGACAATGACGCGGCCCTGCTGATGTCGGTGCTGAACGCCACTCAAGCTTCGGCCTCCGGAGAATGAGCAGATCTTTTTTGAAGTCGTCGTCGGGCCACGTTGGCAGCGAGGAATGGAGAGGGCCGTGAGAAACGAGGGTTCTGCTGCCTCGCCGGTGCATCTGGCCCTCTGCCGTGCCACGGCCCAGGTCGAGCTGGAAATGGGGCAGCTTCTCGCTGACGAGGGCCGCTGGGACGAGGAGTACATCACCCAGCGCCTCTGCATGTTGATCCGTCCCGAGGTGACAGCCGTGAGGTTTAACCGGCCGCAGGAGCGCCAGGTCGGGGCGGACTATATCTGGTGGTGGGTGGACCGCTCCGGCGAGTCCTTCGGGTGCCTGATCCAGGCAAAGAACATCAAGCGGAGAGGGCGGCGCTCCAGTATCGACTTCCAATACGGCGACGGCAGGCAGATGCAGGCGCTGTTCCAGACCGCCGACCTTCTCCGAGTCCCGGCCGGCTACATGTTGTACGCGGGCGATCGGGACTACCAAGCACAGTTGGGCTGTATGGCAGATCACTCCAGCCGACTGCCGTGCTACGAACGCGAGGGCGCGGCCGTGACGCTCGTGCCCGCCCTGTTGGCCGAACGAGTGGCTCTCATGAGTTCGGTGGTCCCCGTCTACGCGCAGGCCAGCGCTGCGGAGGTCTTCTGCCAGTGGGCAAAGCCGCTGATCGACTTCACGGCAAGCAAGCCTTACGGCTACGGAAACCCGCTGCACCGCATCTTCGACCTGACAGACGCCGACCCCGGACTCAGGGAGTTCCTGTCCGCTGGCCAGGTCGGGGCACGAAAAGTCGCCCGACACATCTTCGACACGGTGCTGAGGATGGCCAGCATGCAATTCTCCGCCGTGAGATCCGCTCCACCGCTCATCGACCCGGACGCAGCGAGTGTGTTCCCCAACCTTCCCGGGTGGCGAGCACACTTCAGAGCTTCCTACTTCGAACACACCCTCCGAGGACTGCGCCACACCCTGCCCACCTACGTCGAGCAATGCTTGGCGGGAGACCCTCCGCCTGAGATCGCCGATCGCGTTGCAGGGATCATCGTCGTGCGGGTCTAGCGGATCTCGACCCGCGGCCGAATTCCCCGGTGCTCCCGACCGGGGCAGGTGGCTGTCCCTGAGTCTGTATGTGGGCGGGCGCGGGAAAGATGAGGCAGCGGCCTAACGCCGCGCGTGCCGCCGCCAGGGTGGTGGACGAATTTCAGCTGAGCCAGTCGGGCGGGATGAGCGCGTTACGTGTGCCGTCGTCGTTGGGCCTCCAGTTCTCGATCACGGCCTCTTGGAACCAGTCGTCGGAAAGATTGGCGTGATCGCAGACGATGATCTGCAGATCGCCTTGATGGAGTTCCGTGACGTCGTTGAGGAGTCGGAAGTATTCGGTGACTGTGGACCAGTCGGCGTCCGGGACAGTGGACGCGTCACGGGGCTTGGACGGGAAAAACGCCTGCGTGGGTTGGTCGAGCGCGAGGAAGCTGGGGACGGGCCTGTGGTGGCGGCGTAGGTAGGTGTGCAGAGCTAGGTGGGCCACGAGGTGGTAGCCGATGTAGTTCTTGGCGCTGCCAACGCGTTCCTGAGGCAGACGGTCGTGAGCGCGCCGGATGACCACGCTGAGTTTTTTGAAGCTGATGCCCGCCTCGTTCGGGTCAGCTGACTGTCCAAGATTCAGCCGCCGCGCCCACGGGGTCAGATCAGCGGCGATGTCCGCTAGACGGCGTTCCGTCTCGGCGGGGACGTCATCGTTAGCCGTGTGTTCTTCGAGAACACTGACGACTTCTTGCGCGGATGCCAGCGCATTGCGCAGCTGACTGACATCGTCGGTAGGTCTGCGGTCATGAGCAAGGGATTGCGCGATGCGTCCTTGAAGGTGCGCTGCTCGCAGATGCTGCTCCTGCAGACGCGCCATGTTTTCATCGCTCGCCATCAGCTCTTTCAAAAGTGACCCGTTGGTCTTGAGGCGCTCGGCGAGGCCGTTACGTTGGGCTTGGAGGGCCCGAAGATGCTCCTGACGTACGGGCTGAACGCCGGCTGCCTGCTCCAGCTCCTCCGAGAGTCGGCTCGTCAGCCTCGTGATGTCCTGGGCTGACGGATCCGGGTGTTCGAGGGGCTGGGTACACATGGGGCAGACGTCGGTGTCGTGGTCCCGTTCAGGCCCCAGAAGGTCGAGGGTCTTGAGCCGGTCCACCTGGAGGTGCAGTTCTCCTGTGAAGTCGAAGCTTCTCCGTTGCCAACGGTCGACGGTGGCCAGGGCAGCGTCGAACTCCTGGAGCTTTGCCCGCAGCGTCCGACGTTCCTCATTCAGCTCCTGACGTCGGTCACCGATGTCGGTATTGATCGGAGCGAGGGGCGGGACCGCGAGCGCTTTGCAAAGTAGGGACTGCACTGTGTCGGCATCAGGGGCCGCGGGAACGTCGGTGAGAAGCCCCTCGTTCTGAGCGAGCCTGAGCAAGGCAATGCCATTGGTGTCCAAGACCTCGCGCTGCCGCAGGGAGGCGTCCAGCTTGCGCTGCGCCGTGCGTACCTCGCGGCGGGCTTCGACTAGGCGGTACTGCCGCAGGGCCTGTTCGGGGCCGGCTGCCCCGAGAAAGTAGGGCAGGGTGTCCTTGATGGCTTGCGCCATGCCGTCCTCGGTTTGACGGTGGAACAGAGTCTTTGAAGCTGCAATCTCGTCCTGGTTCTGGAAACAGAACAACGCGGCCTGGGCTACCGAGACGTCGAAGGGGTAGCGGGCGGCGCCCGCTGGAGGCTGAAAGCGGAAGTCCTCGATCCCGAGGTGTGCGCTCACTTCGCCGCGCAGCGCGGCAGCGTTCGAGTTGACGTTGAATTCATCAGCGCGGGGAAGAGCGAGGGTCTGGTCTCCAGAGCGCACGAACGCCTCGGTCGTGGACTCGCCGGCCGGTCGAGGCCGAGCGAGAACCATCCGGCGCCCGTCACGAAACTCGGCCAAGACCGCGTACCAGCCGACGGTACGGTCGATGGGGTTATCGGGTAGCCCGGGCTTGCTACGGCCCAAGCAGAAGTCGATGATGGCGAGGATGCCGGATTTTCCGGTTTCGGACTCGCCGGTCAGGATGTTCAGCCGGCCGGGGCGGAACCGCAGGACCCTGGGGGTCTTCCTGTTGTCTTGGGGGTAGAGGGCCAGGGCAAGCAGCTGCATGGCGGTTCTGGGACTCCTTGGTCAGGGACGGACGCCGAGAGCGGTATAGGCGCGGTTCGGGTCGGTTACTGCAAGCCAACGGCCTACCAGGGCCGCGGCGCGCGCGCACTCAGTGATCTCCTGGCCGAAACCAGGGGCCGGCCTGGGCTTGCGTGGACAACGCAGGCCGAGCGGCGTGACGTCCACGGCCTGATGGCGCACCGCCATACGCAGACTCATCCGCGTGAGACCGGTCAGCGAGATCGCGCGCTCGGCGAAGGCTGCCTGCTGAAGCGGGTTCGCGTCCGCCCACGCCATGAGGGAGACCGTCGAATTCCCCGGGAGGCTGCCGCGTGCCTTGGCAGGAAGAACGAGCGGCAGGATGAGAAACGCGGACGGCCACGGCATTGGCTGCCCCCGCTTGCTCTCCGCAGCGTAGATGCTGCTGGCCAACAGGTAGGCGCCGAAGGCCGGGTTAAGAAGCGCCTGCGCCTCCGCCGAGCGGTTGAGTGGAGCCGGTGTGGTCATCGGTCTGCGGCCTCGATGTGGTCCTTGCACAGACGGGGGTGGTCGGGGTGCCAGCCCACGGCTCGATCGCTCCCCACATATTCCGCCCTATCACACAGGTCATGGATGGATCCGCGACCGATCCAGGGGGCCGTACTGGTGCCTGGCCGAGCCGCCTTGTCAGCGACCTTCTTCATCGTGTCGTCCAGGACGTCTTGACCGATGTCTTGCCGAGCGACCTCGCTGGTCTCATCGTCGATGCGGCGGGTACGGCGCCGGAAGACGCTCTCCCACTCGTAGTGCAGATCACGCTCGTACGCGTCCAGCCCATCGGTAGTGACCTTGAAGTTCCGAAGCCACTCGGAGCGCTGAGCCCGCGCGTAGTGGTAGTCGCGCAGATGCATCGCGATCTCGCTGTCCGGAAGGCCGATCCACTGCATCTGCGAAACGACCAGCCGGCTCCGGTAGGGGGCCATCTCGGCCTCGGTGAGGTTGCGGAGGGTCTCAGTGATCGGCAGGCTCTTGCCCGTGTAGCGATCGACGGCTTCATCGCGACGGCACAGGAGTTCTTCGGCACTGACCGAGGCCAGCATGTAGGCAGGGTCCTTGCGCTCCAGTAGACGCACGGCCACGCGATACCACCAGCCCTTGATCTCGTCCAGAACTGCACCGGCGTGCTCGCTGGGGGTGATCCCCAGCTCCTTGGCGAGACTACGGTCGAGGTCTGACATCACCGGTGCACCGTCGTCGACCACCATGGCGTTCACGAGGCTGAGCCGTTGCGCTGTCGTGAGTTGCATGAAGAGCGCACGGTCTTCAGCCGTCGTTCCGGGCCCGTCTGCGTCGTTGGCGACTTCCTCCATGCGCGCCAAGGCCCGATCTGTGTTCCGGCCCTGGCCTGAACGCAGCCAGTAGAGGAAGGTCCCATCCTTCGCAATCTGTGTGGAGACGAGTCGCAGGATGGGCAGCTGCAGGGCTGAAGGACTGGCGCTGACGTTCAGAGAGTCAATCCAAGAGGTGACTGAGCGCCAGAAGTCTTTCCCGGTCTCGCTTAGCTGTCCTGCCGCCTCTCGGTACTTAGACTGCAGCAGCTCCAGGGGGTCCTGTGTCTCATGGTGCAAGAACTCGATGTCGTCGAGGAGTTCCATACGCACTTCGATGGTTATGTCATCCCAGCTGCGGCGTGCGAGTTCCAGTAGGGCCAGCTCGCATTGGTAGAGGTAGCCCATCATCTGGCCCGCCGCTGAGTGCGATCGCGCTTGCGCCACGTCCCCCACTACTGCTCGAGCTAGACGAACCGTGCGGCCGCATGCCGCAGCAGGGTCCCGGCAAGAGGGGACCTCGCAACAACGTAGCACCAGGCGCACCTGTTGGTGGGAGCTATGCAGATTCCGCCGTCGCCCTCTGCGGGTCTTGTGGCGAGAGGTTACCGCCCCTAACCTCGCGCTTTCATGAAGCGGGCTGTCCGACGGGTGGTCAGGCAAGCGAAAAGTGCCTCTGACCAGCAACAATGAGGATTGTCGAGGTCCTTGTTCCTGCCACCCTCGGAGGCACTTCCCAGGTGAAGAAGCGTATCGGGTCCTATCCCCGCGTCCGTATTGAGGGCGGTGGCCATGCGGTGGTGTCCCAGGCCGCGGCCGTGCTGCTGGTCGAGACCGTCCGCAAGGCCGGGCTGGACCAGGCGATATCGGCGGCGCTTGCGCCGTGGCGGCGTCGGAGGGCGGTACACGATCCGGGCAAGATCCTGCTGGACGTGGCCCTCGCGGTCGCGCTGGGCGGGGACTGCCTCGCAGATGTCGGCATGCTGCGGGCCGAGCCGGCCGCGTTCGGGCCGGTGGCCTCCGACCCCACTGTCTCCCGCCTCATCGACACCCTCGGCACGGCCGGGCCGAAGGCCCTTCACGCGATACAGGCCGCGCGGGCCGAAGCGCGCGAGCACGTCTGGAACGTGGCCAAGAACGCGGCCCCGGACGCCGCAGGCAGGTGATCGTGGACCTGGACGGCGTGCTCGTGCTGGCCCACTCCGAGAAGCAGGACGCCACCGCGACCTGGAAGAAGACCTTCGGACACCATCCTCTGATGGGGTTCGTCGATCACGGAAGCGGTGGCAGCGGGGAGCCGGTGGCCGGCCTGCTCAGGCCCGGCAACGCAGGCAGCAACACCGCCGCCGACCACATCACCACGGCCCAACTCGCCCTGGCCCAACTGCCGAGGAAGTACCGGCGTGGACGCCAGACGCTGATCCGTACCGACTCCGGAGGCGGAACACATGAGTTCGTCGCCTGGCTGGCCCAGCGGGGAAGGTGGCTGTCGTACTCGGTCGGCATGACCATCACCGACGCCATCCACGAGGCCGTCCTCAGAGTCCCGCCCGCCGCTTGGACGGCGGCCGTCGAGCCGGGCGGCGATATCCGCGACGGCGCCTGGGTCGCCGAACTCACCGGCGATGTCCTCAAGGGCTGGCCGAAGGGGATGCGACTGATCGTCCGCAAGGAACGGCCGCATCCCGGCGCGCAGTTGCGCTTCACCGATGCCGAAGGGCTGCGGCTCACAGCGTTCGCCACCAACACCACCGGCGTCCCGATCGCCGCACTCGAACTGCGGCACCGCCAGCGGGCACGCGCCGAGGACCGCATCCGAAACGCCCGCGCCACCGGCCTGCGCAACCTGCCACTGCACGACACCGCGCAGAACCAGATCTGGCTGGAGATCGTCCAGATCGCCCTCGACCTGCTGGCCTGGATGCCCATGCTCGCCCTGACCGGCGAAACCCGCAGGTGGGAGCCCCGCCGTCTCCGGCTCCGCCTCTTCTCCGCCGCCGCTCAGATCGTCACGACCGCCCGCCGCCGGCATCTGAGATTCGCACGCCACTGGCCCTGGACCGACGTGATCACCAGCGCGTTCGAGCAACTCCGATCCCTGCCAGCCCCAGGCTGACCAGCGCGTTCCCGTCCCCGCGAGCATCACCACCCCGACCGGAGCCGTGGAAACCGGCACCCACCCGACACGACAGTCGGGCCATCAGCCTGCCCATCACCAGCCCAAACAGCCGAAACGGCCCGCCGAAGAAACCGACGGACCGTCACGAAAGATCGAGGCTAACGAGCTCGTTGGGAAACGGCTCGTAGCCGCAATCTCTGCGCCGTCATTCCAAGCAGGCGCCACGGGTGCGACCGGGGAGCCATCCGGCTGTTGGGCGGATGCCACTCTTAGAGACCCCTGGCATCCCCGACAGCCCCGCCGGAAACAATTCTGGCTCCCTCACCGTTGAGGCCTGCGGAGCACGAGCTAAAGGGGGTGTCGGGGCTGAGGCTGTTCGATGTGGCCGGGGGAAGCGCGGTAGAGATCGCTGCACGTCCTGCAGAGGTGGAGCGTCACCTGCAGGACGTGGTCGAGGCGAACATGGAGGCCATGCTGGGGGTCCGGTTCCTGGCCAGCGAGTACAGCACCGGACCGGTTCATCGCGGCCGGATCGACTCGCTGGGCCTGGACGAGAACGGCTCGCCGGTCGTGGTCGAGTACAAGCGAGGCCGCGACGCCGGCGTCATCACCCAGGGGCTGTTCTACCTGGCGTGGCTGACCGACCATCGGGCCGAGTTCCAGCAGTTGGTCCGCGAGCATCTCGGGGCAGACGTCGCTTCCCAGGTGCTGTGGAGCAGCCCTCGGCTGATCTGCATCGCGGAGGACTACACCCGTTACGACCTCCACGCCGTGCGCGAGATTCGACGCACCATCGACCTCGTCCGCTACAACTACTTCGGCACAGGTCTGCTCGCCCTCGAACCGGTGGCCAAAGCGACAGCCGGGGCACAGGGGCGCAGCGAGCAGCGCCGTCGCCGACCGAGCGCGTCGCTCGGCATGCGTGAGGACCCCATCACCGGGCTGCGCAGCGCGCTCGACGAACTGTTCCAGGGGCTGGGAGACGATGTGAGCAGCGTTGACCGCAAGCAGTACCGCGCGTACCGGCGGCTGCGGAACTTCGCATGCGTCAGTCACGCCCACCAGCAGGAGGTCGTGGTTACGCTCCGGCTTGACCCCAAGGACGTGGACCTCGTTGGGGGCTTCACCCGGGATGTCAGCCAGATCGGCCACCACGGCACTGGTGATGTCGAGGTCCGTCTTCGGACGGAGGGCGATCTGAGTCGCGCTGAGCCGTTGCTCCAGATGAGCTACGAGGCTGCCTGAGAACGCCGGCGAGAATGTCCGGTCGGCGGCGGCGGTCTGAGACTGGTGCTGAAGCGGTAGGTGTCCTCCTCGCGTCGCGATGGTCAGAAGGGTGGCGGTGTCCTTCCATGATGCGGAGAATCCGTGATTTCCGAATTCCTGCACGGAGTGATAGCCCCGGAGGAATACCAACCCAGGAGCAGCGCTCTCCGCTGCCATGGAGCCGACGTCGTCGCCCAGCCCGGGCCATGGCCGGGCCGGAAAAGGTGCCAGCTGGCCCGGCCGGTAGGAGCCGCGGTCGCGGCCGCTCACGAGATCGCCGGATTCGAGGGTTGCGGTGAGAGGCCCTTCTGATCGTGTGCGCGGCGGTTGCGCCGTGGGCGCTGGCTCAGGTGCGGGAGCTGTCCGCCACAGTGCCGGAGGAAGCCGCCGCGACGGCGTTGGCCTCGGCTCCGCTTCCCCGCCATTCTCGACCCCGTCGTCTGGGCCACCGAGACCTCCATGACCGCCGAGGCGCCTCCCCTTCGGACCGCCCCTCGCGTCGCGAAGAGGACGGGGTACGGATCTTCCGATGGGAGACAGTCACTCCCGACCTTCACGCCCGATACCGTCTGGAGTGGCGCCTGCGCGTCCGCCCGGAGAATCCCAACGCCACAAGGGAGTTGCTGTGACCGACGCCCGCCCCAGCGACACGATGCGCGCCCTCGGCGTCGTCCAGGCGGAAGCCTCGATCCTCCACCAGCCGACCCGCCCCTTCGACCTCCCCGCCGAGCAGGAGACCGCCAAGCAGGTCCTCGACGAGCTGTTCGCGGCGGCCGCCCGGGTCGGCCAGGCCCATCCTTTCGCCAAAGGCATGGGGCTCGCGGCCCCCCAGATCGGCATCGACCGGGCGGCCGCCATCGTGTAGCCGGCAGAACCGGCGCCGCCCCGATCGCCGGCGGAAGTCTTGCTCGTTCGGCAGTCAGGCACTTGGCGACAGAGCAGGCTTGCGGTAGCTGATGTCCCGGCCACCCAGCCGCTCCTTGACGTCCTCCAGACACAGCCCGATGTGGCGGACCGCGCCCCGGCGGGCGCCTGGTCTTCACGATGGCGGCACCCAGTGCGGATGGTCCGAGCCCGCGAGGATCTCGCAGCCGAGGACGTTCCGCTCTTCGGGAGCCGGGAGCCGGGAGCCGGGAGCCGGGAGGCTGGCGGACGGGGGAGCAGCCCCGCTGCCTAAAGCTCCGGGGCCAGGGCGGCATACACGAGCGGTGCGCGTCGGTCGTAGCGAGGACGCGCCGGCAGACGAGGCCACCGAACGCCTCTTCACCGCACGTGGCCGTTTCATCCGGGAGGCGCGCAGGGTGACCACCGCGCCCGAGCAGCGCACGCAGTGAGCTTTTTCAGAGTGGCCACCGGACGGGTGACGAGGCAGATTGCCACAACGCACGCGGCTCCTGCGCTGTTGAGAGAGGTGTTCGACGTCTCAACTCATCAGCGCAGGAGCCGCGTTGGTTCCCTATCCTGCCGCACTCGACCTGCCTCACGCACTCGTCGAGTGGGTGACCATGCTCATGGTCACCCGTGAGGGTGACCGCCACTGCAAGCTGCCCCCACATCAGCGGGCTCTCGTCGGCCTGATCTACCTCCGTCGGCACGACACCCTCGCGCAGATCGCGGCCGGTTTCAGGATCTCCGTGGGCACCGCCCACGCCTACGCCACCGCCGTCATCGACCATCTCTCCCGGCGGGCGCCGGGACTGCTGCGGGTTCTGCGGGAGACGGACCCCGACCACGTCCTGCTTGACGGCACGCTCGCGGAGTGCGACCGGGTCGGCGACAGCCGGGCCGACTTCTCCCAGAAGCACCGCCGCCACGGCGTGAACCTGCAGGTCGTGACCGATCCCGCGGGCAGGATGCTGTGGATCTCACCCTCTCTGCCCGGCCGCACCCACGATCTCACCGCCGCCCGCACCCACCGGATCATCAGGATCTGCGAACGCCAGGGCGTCCCAGTCCTTGCCGATCGTGCCTACATCGGAGCCGGCGTCTGGGTGACCACGCCGGTCCGACGCCCGCCCCGCGGAAAACTCACCCCTACCCAGCGAACGGTCAACCGGGCGCTGTCAGCAGCCCGAGCACCGGTCGAACGGAGTGTCGCGAGACTGAAGTCCTGGCGGATCTTCCGCCGGGCCCGCTGCAGCCCGAACCGCCTGTCGTCAATCTCCGCCGCCGTCCTCACCCTGGAGCGGCAGCGCTGAAAAACCTCAATGAGCAACGAAACCATCACAGCTGAACGAGCTTCTTACCGCGGTTCATGGACCGATCCCGATGTTTCTAGCAACTTTGCAAATACTCGCCCCTCCTCCGACCGTGGCTCCAGAAGTGAAATGGCGGCTCGAGTGTAGCTGCGGTCCTGGCAAGGCGCTGACCCCAGGTACTCAATGCTTTCAATCATACTGATCGGAATATGTATCCATTCGGCGCATCCGCCGAATAGGCCGAATGGGATATGTTCGGGTATTTCATTCGGGGGCTCTGGGGGCTTCACGAATCCAACTAGGCGGATTCGTGGAAGCAGGGTCTGATTACTGAGCTTGCGGAGGAATTCGCGCGGTTCGAGCTCTGATTGATTTGTCATGCCCTACTCCTAGGTGTTGAGATCTATATCTAATGCTCGATCTTCTCTGCGTGTTTCGCAACAAGTGTGGGCCAGATGGGTGAGTGACCAAGTCGCCGCGGGCACGACGAACATGCCGGTCGCCGCGCCAGACACAGGCATGAAGTGGGCCGGCTAGCGCGTGTCTCTTTGATGGGTTGGTCAGTTGATCGGATATGCCTGTCCGATTAGTGATCACCGATGCGATGTGGGACCGGATCGAGCCGCTGATGCCGGCTGATCCGGTCCGCGGTCGACGGTGGGCCGACCACCGTCGCACCCTTGAGGCCATCGCCTGGAAGTACCGCACCAACTCGCCCTGGCGTGACCTGCCGGGCGAACTCGGCCCGGGGCCTTGACCCCGGATTTTGAACACATCTATGCCGCTTGGGCCAGGGTAGTTGTTGCTGGTTGGAGGGCGTTCTCGTAGGCGATCGGGGACCGTTGACCGAGGCGGGAGTGCCTGCGTCGGGTGTTGTATCGGGTCAGCCAGCGGAAGGCGTCGAGCCTAGCCTCGTGCTCGCTCGACCAGGCCTTTCGGCCTTTGAGCGTCTCCCTCTTGAAGGCGGCGTTGAAGGACTCGGCTGCGGCGTTGTCCGCGCTGGATCCGATCGCGCCCATGCTCTGCCGGACCCCTGCTGACCTGCAGATTTCAGCGAAGGACCTGCTCGTGTATTGCGACCCGTGATCGGTGTGCATGATCGCTCCGGCCAGGCTCCCGCGGGTTCGCTCGGCGGCCGTGAGGGCGTCGATGACGAGCTCGGTGCGCATGTGATCGGCGATCGCCCACCCGGCCAGACGGCGTGAGGCGAGGTCGATGACGGTCGCGAGATAGAGCGGCTTCGAACCGCTGACCGGCAGGTATGTGATGTCGCCGACGTACTTCGCGTTCACCTGGGATGCGGTGAAGTCACGTCCGATCAGATCCGGTGCCTTCGACGCGGCCTGGTCCGCGAGCGTGGTGCGGTGCCGACGGCGCAGACGGACTCCCTCGAGCCCGATGGTCCGCATGATCCTCGCGACGCGCTTGTGGTTGACCACCGGGCCGCCCTCGTCACGGAGCTCGGCGGTGATCCTGGGGGCCCCGTAGGTGCCGTCGGAGTCCTGGTGGACCTTGCGTATACGGCTGCGAGCCTGGCCTCGACGGTCTGCCGGGCCGTCCGCGCGGCCGCGGTGCGGCGCCAGTAGTAAAAGCTCGAGCGGGGAACGCCGAGAATGTCGCAGAGCCGCTTCACGCCGTGACGGCGGTGGTGGTCGTCAACGAACTGGCAGCGGTTCACCAGCGCGTCTCCGTCGCGAAATACCGGGCCGCCTTGCGGAGAATGTCGCGTTCTTCCTCCAGCTCGCGGATCCTCTTCCGTGCCGCGGCCAGCTCCGTCTGAACATCGTCACCGCCCGCCTGCGCAGCGGCTGGCGGTGCGGAGCGGGCACCGGGGCTGCGGCCGTCGGCGGCCCGGATCCAGTTCCGCAGCGTCTCGGTGTTCACCCGAGATCAGCGGCGACCGACTTGATCGTCGCTCCCGGCCTCGACCGGTACAACGCGACCGCGTCCGCCTTGAACTCGGCGGGATAGTGCTTCATCCCCACAGGGACTCCGTTCTCCTGGACCATCAAGATCCAAGTCTCTCCGGTGTCCAAAATCCGGGGTCAAGGCCGGGTCAAGGCCCGATGCGCTCATGTCCCACCCCCTGGCTTACGCGGACCAACGTGACCGACCGTAGGGAAGCCGAGGCCCGGGGACGAGGGATATGGGATCGCTTCGCTCAAATGGGGACGGCAGCTCCGTCCGGCCGCGCTGCCCGACCAAACAACGCTCGGCCGCCCGCGAGCGGCAGCCCTGCGCGCGGCATGCGCATGCGGGTGGCGCGCCCCGGCCGAGTACCCGCTGGACTGGGAGAAGATCGGTAGCTACAGCGTGACCACCGACAGGGAATCTGCGAAGAAGTTGGTCACGTACAGGCGAGTTCCATCCGGGCTCACGGCCACACCGCGCGGGCCCTGACCGACGGGGATCGTGGCAACCACGGCCTGGCCAGAGACATCAATCACCGACACGGACCCCGTGCCTGGGAAGTGGGCCACGTAGAGGCGAGTTCCATCCGGGTTCATCGCCACACCATAAGGGTCGATAGCGACCGGGATCGTGGCAACGACGGCCTTGCCAGAGACATCGATCACCGACACGGACTTTGCGAAGTAATTCGTCGCATAGAGGCGGTCATTGTCCTTGCTTGCCACCACACCCACCGGAAAACTGACGTCCGGGATACTCGTGGGGGCCTTGAGGAACTTATCAGTCACTAGCACAGTGTCTGACAGGGCTAGCGTCAGGCAGACGTGTCCATCCGGGCTCACCGCCGTGCCGTAGGGGTTCTTGCTGTGGTCATCCGCAGAGAGGATGGAGCCATCTTGGAAGAGGTCATCGCCGGAGATGCTGTACTGCGTCACAGTGCCTCGGCTCGGGGAGGCCACGTAAAGGTCGGTTCCATCCGGGCTCACTGCCACACCGTACGGGGCTTCGCCGATCAAGTGAGTCGCAACCACCGCCTCGCGGTAGGGGTCAATCACTGACAGGGAGCCGTCACCGAAATTAGTCACGTAGAGGCGGGTTCCATCCGGGCTCGCGGCCACGCTGTGTGGGCGAACGCCGACCGGGATCCTCTTCACCTCCGGAGCAGCCTCTTGCCCTGCCTCTGCTGGCGCCGAGGAAACATGCAAGCCCTCCTCCCGGGCCCTCGCGAACAGCCGCTCCAACGACAGGTCGCCAAGGATCTGCTCTGTCTGAGCTATCGGCTCTCGTCGTGCATTGCCCGGCGGTGGTTCTTCCACCCTCCGGGGGACCTGGCTGCCGTCTTCGGTGGTCATGGAGCGCCTCCTTGGCGGTAGATTCCGCGGAGCGATGCAAGCTCCCATACCTAAGGGTGCCCCAGAAGGCGCACAGCCGCAGCTCCTGGCGTGACCGGTCCTCATCTTTCACAAAGCGCCTCAAGCTGGCTTCGCAGGTTAACTCATCGGCACGAACGGCGTGCTCGCCTACGGCTCGTGGTAACCCGAGAGGACTCGTGCGGTAGTGGCCGGCTCAACTCAATGTTTGACTGAGTCGGTCGTATCCGAGAGAGCAGCTCAAGAACGCATTTTGTGTGCCGGAGCACTGGCATCCAAGGGAGGGTACGTCATGTCGAATCACGGCGCAGTAGTCCCGAGTCGATATTGAGGGGATCGACCTTCCTGACGAAGTGCTGCAGCGAATCAACAATGCAGTCCGGAAGGCTGTGCTTGTGGAACTGGCCACCGTCGGGCTCGGCGGCCGCACCGTAGACCTGCTCAGTGCCGGATTGACCGTGGATCGGATCCCCGAGGAAGGCCACCTCCAAGGATTCCGCGTGCGGCAGGCGTAGTAGATGCATGCAGACCTTGATGGCCCCGACTCATACGCCAACGCCTCACCAGTCGATGCAGGCAGCATGCGAGGCGCGTTGTGTCCCAGCACCACGTGCCATGAGGGAGCTCAACTGATTGCGCTGCTTGGGCCGACCGGACGTCTCGGATACCTACGAGCTCGTAACACGATCACGAGTCGGGCTTGTTGAGGCGTCGCCAGCAGATGAGGCTGCAGGCGAGAGAGACGAAGGCGTCGTGGAGTTCGGTGCGGCGTTCCCACCGGACGGCGAGTCGTTTGAACTGGTGAAGCAGGGCGAAGGTCTGCTCGACGACGTAGCGGAGCTTGCCCATGCCCTTGACGTTCGGGGATCCCCTGCGGGAGATGACGGGCAGGATCCGACGTTTACGCAGCTCATCGCGGTTGGGGTTGGAGTCGTAGCCCTTGTCCCCGAGCAGGGCCTCGGGACGTTGGCTGGGCCGACCGGGACGGCCTGCCACCGGTGGGATGCCGTCGACCAGGGCGAGGGTCTGGGTGACGTCGTTGACGTTCGCCGCGGTCGTGATGCCTTTGAGCGGGGTGCCGCGTCCGTCGCAGATCAGGCAGATCAGGTGGTGTTTGCTGCCCGTCTTCCGCCGGTCGACCGGCGACGGACCGGTGTCGGCTCCCCCTTTTTCGCCCGGATGTGGGAGCCGTCCACGCAGGCCCGGGACCAGTCGAGGCGGCCGGCCGCGTTCAGTTCGGCGAGCAGGAGTCGGTGCAGCTGGTCGAAGACCCCAGCCTGCTGCCACCGCTCCAGGCGTCGCCAGCAGGTCTGCCCCGAGCCGAACCCCACTTCAGGGGGCAGAAGTTGCCAGGCGATGTCGTTGCAGAGCACGTACAGGATGCCTTGCAGGCACAGCCGGTCAGCTACCGGCTGCGGCCCTGGTGACTTCGTCGGCCAGGGTGGCAGTAGCGGCTCGATCAGTGCCCACAAGTCGTCGTCCACGATCCACGGCCGAGTACTCACACCACCACGAACGGCCGAATCATCACACCGGTCACGCCCAGCCAGGACATCTCATCAAGATCGTGTTACGAGCTCTACGTCCCGGGATCCCTGTGACCGAAGAGTTCATTGAGGCATGTGAAGGACACGGAAGTCCGGAGTCTCGCTTTCGATTCGCCGATAGATGCGAACAGAACTCATGTCAGCACTGGATCGGTCGGCATTGCTCTCTGATTGAAGGTCTGATCAGTGCTAGACCTGAAACCACCTCAGAGCAAGACGAAGGACTTCCGCGATGCGCCATTCGATCCGACTGCCGCTGGTTCTCCCAGGAGGGATCGATGGCCTGCGCCGTCTGTCCGGTTGTCGTCTACCGACCTACAGCAGGGCACTAGGTGACCTGAGTCAGAGATTCGTTGGCAGTAGGCGGCGACTTTGTCGAGGATCTCGTCGGCTGTCTTCATCCAGACGAACGGTCTGGGGTGCTCGTTCCAGTCGGCGAGCCAGACCCGGATGTCGCGTTCGAGGGCCTGGACGGAGCGGTGGACTCCTCGCTTGAGCTTCTTCTGGGTCAGCTCGGCGAACCACCGCTCCACCAGGTTCAGCCAGGACGCGCTGGTCGGCGTGAAGTGCAGGTGGAACCGTGGGTGGGCCAGCAGCCACCGCTTGATGTCGGGGTTCTTGTGGGTCGCGTAATTGTCCAGGATCAGATGAACCTCCAGATCGGCCGGGACTTCCTTGTCCAGCTTCGTGAGGAACTTCTTGAACTCCGTTGCGCGGTGGCGCCGGTGGAGGGACCCGATGACCTTGCCGGTGGCGACCTCGAGGGCGGCGAAGAGGGTCGTGGTGCCGGCCCGGATGTAGTCGTGGCTGCGGCGTTCGGGAACGCCGGGCACCATCGGCAGCACCGGCTGGGACCGGTCCAGGGCCTGGATCTGCGACTTCTCGTCCACGCAAAGCACCAGGGCCTTCTCCGGCGGATCGAGATACAGACCGACGACGTCACGGACCTTGTCGATGAACAGCGGATCGGTCGACAGCTTGAACGTCTGTGACCGGTGCGGGGCCAGCGCGAACGCCCGCCAGATCCGCGAGACCGTCGACTGCGACATCCCCGTGGCCGCGGCCATCGGCCTCGTCGACCAGTGCGTCACGTTCTTCGGCGTCTCCTCCAGCGTCTTGACGATCACCCGCTCGACATCAGCATCGGTGATCTTCCGCGGGACGCCGGGCCGCGGGTCGTCACACAAGCCGTCCAGACCCCGCTCGATGAAGCGGCGCCGCCAGGTGCGGACCGTGTCAGGAGCGATCCGCAGCCGACGGGACACCTCCATGATCGAGTGGCCTTCGGCGCACTCCAGCACGATCCGCGAACGCTGCGCCAGAGCCTGAGCCGTCCTACGGCGGCGTAACCAGCCCTCCAGCACCACCCGCTGGGCATCAGTGACCGACAACGGCGGAATCTTCGGACCCGGACGACTCATGCCCGACTAACGAAGAATCTCTGACTCAGGTCACTAGACCCGTATGCCGCAGAGCCCGTACCGCAGGCTCGCCATCCCGCCCGCGGCCGCGATCAGCCATGGAGAAGTAGTGGTCACCTCTTCGGACCAACATCCCGCGCGGCTCGCACGCCCGGCCTGGACGATGTAGGGGACCCCTCGTTCGCGGCATTCTCCGCGGCGCAGGTGTCATGCGGCCGACGGCCAAGCCGGTCTACGGCCGTTGGCACCCCGAGCCGTTCCGACCTCCGAAAAGAGAAGACCATGGCCAACCAGGGCCCCACTTTTGTCTTCCGTACGCAGGACCTCACCCTCGAAAGCGACGGGCAGGTCAGGATCTTGGATCCGCAACTCGCCCGATCAGTGGCGGCCGCCATGGCGGCAGAGCCTGACATGGAGGTACGAGGAGAGCCCACCACCAACAACTGCCATGGGGGCAACTGTGCCAAAGGGTGCGGCAGCAAGTGAGCGGCGCACACGGTGAGCTGTCTTCGTTCGACAGCGAGTTCGCCCACTCCTTTCGCAGCGATCGCTTTCACCTGATCCTGCTGCCGACGGAACAGTGCAACTTCCGCTGCACGTACTGCTACGAGGACTTTGCCATCGGACGAATGGAGCCTGAGGTCGTCAGCGGCGTCAAGAACCTCATCGGTAAGCGTGCCGACGCCGGACTGAGGCACCTCCAGGTGTCATGGTTCGGCGGGGAGCCGATGCTAGGTCGCTCGATCATCGAGGACGTGGCCGACTACGCATGTCGGGTGCAGGAGGGGCACGAGGGACTGTTTTACGAAGCCGACATGACGACCAACGGCTACATGCTGGATGGCGCAGCTGTCGAGCACCTGGCCAGCCTCGGCGTGCGTGCCTACCAAGTTTCCCTGGATGGGCTCCCCGAGCATCACGACCGAACACGCTTGCGCGCCGATGGCAAAGGGACGTTCCAACGGATCTGGCGCAACCTGCTGTCGATCCGCGAATGCTCCGCGGACGTGAGGATGCTGCTGCGGGTCCATTTGACGCCGGAGAACCTGTCGGGCATGCCAGAGTTCCTCACTCGAATCCGGGACACATTCCTCGACGACCCGCGGTTCTCGGTGTTCCTCAAGCGTGTGGTGCACCTGGGCGGGCCTAATGACTCGGCCATGGAGGTGGTCGACGAAGACGACCGGAAGATCGCTGACTTGGAGGCCCTGTTGGTTAAGGGTGGCGGCACCGAGCGGCTGTTCGAACCGGAAGAGGTCTGCTACGCGGCGCGGGCCAATTCGCTGCTGGTGCGTGCGGACGGCCGGCTGGGCAAGTGCACGGTAGCCCTCTCAGATGACGCCAACACCATTGGACGGATCCTGCCCGACGGCTCGCTCGACGTCGACAACCCGAAACTCCGCCGCTGGCTGCAGGGCTGGGAGTCACGCGACCCCGAGCTAAACGCCTGCCCATACCTGGCCTTCACCGAGCCGCAGCCCCTGCTGCAGATCGGGAAAGGACCACTGGCGGCGGTGTCGCGCGACTAGCCAGCGTGACCGATCCAGCGGTCGGACCGATGCCGCCGGTGCTCAGGCACTCGGCGGCATCGGCCCTGAAGCCCGGATCAGCCGCGGCCAGGCCCTACAGTTCGATCACTGTCACGGAGTCCGCGAAGAAGTTGGTGACGTAGAGGCGGGTGCCGTCGTAGTTCACCGCTATCCCGCGTGGGCCATCGGCGACCGGGATTGTTTCGGTCACCGCGAGCTTGGTGGTATCGATTACTGAGACCAGGTCGGATCCGAAATGCGCCACGTAGAGACGGTCTCCTTGGTGGCTTACTGCCGCTCCGTATGGGTGCGGGCCGACCGGGATCGTGGAGGTCACCGTCTCAAGGTCGAGATCGACCACAGACACCTTGCCCGCGAAGTAGTTGGCTGCATAGAGAAGGCTCCGGTCCGGAGCCGCCGCCACGCCGGTGGGGAAGTTGATGTCTGGGATCTCGGTGTCATCCACGAACAAGGGGTCCGTGACCAGCACGGAGTCCTCCAGCGCCAGGGTCCAGTAGATGCGGCCTCCGCCTGGACGCATAGCTACGCCGTAGGGAGCCCGATGCAGGCTGTAGTGCGTTTCCTGGCCAGTGCTGAGGTCGATGCGCACAAGCCGTTTGGCCCCGGGACTGGCCACGTACAGATGGCTCCCGTTGGGATTGACGGCTACACCGTAGGGCCCTTCAACCGCGTTGATCGTGTCCACGACGGCCATGCCTTCAAGGTCGATCACCGAGACGGTGCCAGTTGCGAAGTTGGTCGTGTAGAGGTGCATGCCGTCTGGGCTCACCGCCACGCTGTGCGGGCGCTTGCCGGCTGGAATCCGTGTGCCGCTGACAGCGGACGAGAGCGTCTCCGTGGGCTTGTGCGGGACCTGCAGTCCTTTCTCGCGCGCCCGCGCGATCAGCTGGTCCAGCGGCGCGTCAACGCTATGTGAGGTAACCATGGGGTCTCCCTGAATTGTGATGACGGCGTGGAGTCTCCCTCCCACGAGCGTGGGCCACCAGCAACTCATCCGCATCTTGCGCCTGGGTTGCCTGTCCCGGCAAGGCCGGTGATTGGGCGCCGTGGGTAGCCCTTGCCTCGCTGGCTGCTGCGTGCCGACCGCCACCGGGCCTTCGGCCCTATCTACTGCGCCCACTGCACGCCGAGTGCGGCGAGGCGGCGAGTTGTCCCGCGTCGAGTCGCTCGCCCAGGCACCCGCGGGGCCCACGACGCTACGGCCTGTTCGCCAGCCGACCGCGGCCGACTCCCTGGGGTCTCCCAGGTCAGCAACGGGCAGCAGTCACAGTCGTGGCTGCTGCCCGTACTCGTTGCCGTACTCCTGGGCGGCGGGGGATCGCAGCTGCCGGTAGATGCCTGGATCCGGGTCACTGAGGATTTTCAGCGTTGACGCTCCAGAGTGAGGACGGCGGCGGCGATGGCCGTCATGCGGTTGGGGCTGCAGCGGGCTTTGCGGAAGATGCGCCAGGACTTGAGTCGCGCGACGCTTCGTTCGACGGGTGCCCGCACCGCTGACAGGGCCCGGTTGATCGTCTGCTGGGTCGTGGTCAGGTCCCGGTTCGGGAGCCGTCTGAACGGTGTGGTCACCCAGGGGCCGGCCCCGATGTAGGCACGGTCGGCGAGGACGGGAACACCCTGGCGTTCGCAGATCCGGATGATGCGGTGGGTGCGGGCGGCGGTCAGGTCGTGGGTGCGGCCGGGCAGCGCGGGCGAGATCCACAGCAGGGCGCCCGCGGGATCGGCCACGACCTGCACGTTCACTCCGTGACGACGGTGCTTCTGGGAGAAGTCGGCCCGGCTGTCGCCGACCCGGTCGCATTCGGCGAGCGTCCCGTCGAGCAGGACGTAGTCCGGATCGGCCTCGCGCAGAACACGCAGGAGGCCGGGTGCCCGACCGGACAGGTGCTGGACGACCGCCGCGACGTAAGAATGGGCGGTGCCGACGGATATGCCGAAGCCGGCGGCGCTCTGCGCGAGCGTGTCGTGCCGGCGGAGGTAGACCAGGCCCACCAGGGCGCGCTGATGGGGCGGCAGCTTGCAGCGGCGGTCACCCTCACGGGTGACGATGAGCATGGATACCCACTCGACCACAGCGTGCGGCAGGTCGAGTGCGGCAGGTTGGGGAACCAACAGGGCTCCTGTGCCGATGGGTTGAGACTTCGAACACCTCCCTCAACGGCGCGGGAGCCCTGTGCGTTGCGGTTCTCATCCTGACTCGGCCTGGGTCACTCGATCAGTGGCCACTCTGAAAACGCTCCTTACCTTGTTGGCGGGTTGATTCCGGTCCTTCGTACGATCGGGAGACCCGGGGGCCTGGGTGTGGCTAAAAACGCTCATGCCGTAGGTGTGGCTTTGACTGATTGGCCGCCCAGTGCCCCGCGACGACACGGCCACTCATTGGGATGAGCGAACACAGATCGCTTCGTAAGGACACGTCGGCGTGGTCGTCTGCAGGGACCAGTCAACCGATCGACGAGGGAGGCTCGGGTGCCCGAGCTCTGGGCGGGGACGGATGCCGGCAAGGCCGCGCATCACTGCACGGTGATCGACACGGACGGGACGAGGGTGCTCTCGCGCCGGGTGCCCAACAACGAGCCCGAGCTCCTGGAGCTCATAGGTGACGTCCTCGCACTCGCCGAGGACAGCCCGGTGACCTGGGCCGTCGACCTGAACGCAGGTGGCGGCGCTCTGCTGATCGCTCTGCTCACTGGTCATGGTCAGCGGCTGCTTTACATTCCTGGCCGCACCGTCCACCACGCCTCCCGTGGCTACCGCGGAGACGGCAAGACCGACGCGAAAGACGCCTACGTCATCGCCGACCAGGCGCGGATGCGTCGGGACCTGCAGCCCTTGCAGGAGTGGGACGAGATCGCGGTGGACCTGAAGATTCTCACCGGCCGCCGCTACGACCTCGCCGCAGACCGGACCCGCGCCATCAACAGGATGCGAGCACAGCTGCTGGAGTACTTCCCCGCCCTGGAACGGACCTTCGACTACGCCGCCTCCAAGGGTGCCCTCGTCCTGCTGACCGGCTACCAAACGCCAGCTGCCCTACGCCGGGTCGGCCCGAGCCGGCTCGCGACCTGGCTGAAGAACCGCAAAGTCCGTGCTGCCCAGGCCATGGCCGATGCAGCCGTCGCCGCGGCTCAGACTCAGCACACTGCTGTGGCCGGGGAGAGCACTGCCGCGGCTGTGGTCAACAGCCTGGCCAGGGCAGTTTTGGCTCTGGACGATGAGATCGCTGGCATCGACGCGCAGATTGCGGTCCGTTTCCGTGAACATCGCGACGCGGACGTGGTCCTCAGCATGCCCGGCATGGGCCCGTTGCTGGGGGCGGAGTTCATCGCCTGCACCGGCGGTGACATGGACGCCTTCGGCAGCGCGGGCCGCCTCGCTGGTGTCGCCGGACTCGCCCCGGTCCCACGGGACTCAGGACGAATCAGCGGCAACATGCGCCGCCCACACCGCTACCACCGCCGGCTCCTGCGCGTCTTCTACCTCTCTGCCCAGATCGCTGCACGCTTCTGTCCCACGTCAAAGACCCTCTACGACCGCAAACGAGCCGAGGGCAAGAGTCACAAGCAGGCGATTCTCGCGCTCGCCCGCCGTCGCCTCGACGTTCTCTGGGCCCTCATCCGCGACCAACGCCAATGGACAGCCCAGCCACCGCGACTGGGCCTGGCCAGCGCCGCATGAAGCGCACGCCTCGTCAGCTGCGGAGGGGCTTGCGCTGACGTGCCTCGGTTGCCTGGTCACGAACGTACGGGTCAGCGTCTGCTGCCAGCTGGTCGAGCACGGCCGAGGTCGCGGGGTCTGCGGGCTCCAGGGCGGGAAAGCGGCCCAAGGCGATCGCGACCCAGGCTCGAACGCGGGGGTTGTCGTCGTTCGCGAGCAAGCGGATCTTCGGCAGGGTTCTGGGTTGCTGAAGGAAGCCGAGGGAGCTGAGGGCGGAGATGCGCACCTGCGGGGAAGGGTCGTCCAGCAGGTTCACCAGCAGGTCGAT
Organism: Streptomyces sp. MB09-01; assembly: GCF_033794505.1. Lineage (NCBI taxonomy): Bacteria > Bacillati > Actinomycetota > Actinomycetes > Kitasatosporales > Streptomycetaceae > Streptomyces > Streptomyces sp. MB09-01. The sequence goes on from NZ_JARAYQ010000011.1 coordinate 37,433, forward strand.
GGCCGCCGGCTCTGTCCCGTGGCTGCTGAGCGTGCCCACGACCGCGCTGCGGATTCCTTCGTCCGAGTTCTGCGCAGCGTGGGCCAGCAGGTTGAGATCGGCTGGTTCGGGGACGAAGCCGAGCAGCCAGATTGCCGCCCTGCGAAGGTCCTCATCGTTGCCAACGGCGCACGGCAGGAGGATTTCGCGCGCGGCGGCCGGGTACTCCTCCACGAGTACATGGAGCGTCATCGAGAGGGAGTCCTGGTCGTCACCCAGATTGTGGGAGTAGGCCCGCAACAGGGCGGCAAGGGACGTGTGGCCGGCGGTCTCGGCCAGAATCCGAGCCAGCACATGACGGGCGTACCAGTTGCCCGCCTCCACAGCTGCCGCGAGATGTTGTTCCAGGTACGGAATCAGCTCCCGCCGCCGGGCGGCTACGAGCTCCTCTTCGATTTCTGCAAGGTCGTCGAGGTCGCAATCCGGATCCGTGAGTCCGGCCGCCAGCTCATCAAGGCGCAGGGTGAGATCATCTGCTGCCCGTTGGTCTTCCAATCCGTCCTCCTCATGTCCTTCAGACCGCACCGAGCCTGCCGCTGCGGGTCTCCCTGCTGCGGTGCAGGCTGACGGAACGGATTGTCCAACAGGCCTCTGACAACCGAGTTCGGTGCAGTCGGCTCACTCCGCCGCTCAGACCCTCTCAACGTCCGCACAGGGTTCTGTGACCTTGACAAGAACGATTGGGAATCAGTGATCAGATGCGCAACGAGGTGGTCGGAGCAATGATGGGGGCATGGCGCGGATCGAGGACCAAGCTCTCGTGGTGCAAACACGGTCTGCCATTGGGCGCGGCGAGAAGCAGCGAGCAACGCTGAGATCGCTGGGTCTCCGGCATATTGGAGACATCGCCCAGCGCGACATCTCCAATCCTTGCGTTGTCGGCATGATTCGATCAGTGCAGCATCTGATTAGGGTGTACCCGTATCCGAGTGTGCCACTCTCCCATAGCGCACGGGTCGAAACCCCGAATCTATTGGTGCGCAAATATGGAACCGATCAATGGCCGGCCCGGCATGTCGAGGCAGGAAATGCGGAGTATGTGCGAATCGAAGCAAACGGGGACGCTTTGGGGCTGGGCTATCGCCGAGGTGGCCTGGGTGACCCTTGCGGAGCTTCCCGGGTACATCCTGTACGGGATCTTCGAGCCGGTGCAGAGGTACTTGGAGGCCCGGATCGGGCTATCGCCGCCTGGCCGGAGCTGATGCTGCGGGGGCCAGGGGCCCCGACGCGACGGGGCCCCGGGCGCTTGTCAGGCCCTTGGAAACGTTGCCCTATGTGCCGAGGTCTTACATTGCGGGCGTCTCCGAGGGTGGGCATGGTTGAGGTATGAGGCCCCGCACGGTGCTGGTCACGCTCTATGACGGCGTCGAGGCGCTGGACGTTACCGGCCCCGTGGGCGTACTGGCCGGGGCCAACACCTACCTCGCCGCGACCGCACCGGGCCAGTCCGGATACCGCATCGCCACGGCATCACCGGGCGGCTCCGCCGTGGAGTCGCTCAGCGGCGTGACCCTGATGCCCGACGTGGACCTGGCAGGAGCTGAGGTTCCCCACACGCTGCTCGTGCCGGGCGGTGCCGGAGGAGTGCCCGAGGCGGGTGCCGGTCATCCGGACGTCGTTTCCTGGCTGAAGGAGAACGGGGCCAAGGCGGAGCGGGTCGTCTCCGTGTGTACAGGTGCGTTCCTGCTCGCCGAGGCCGGTCTGCTCGCCGGTCGGCGGGTGACGACGCACTGGGACAGTGCGGGGGAACTGGCGCAGCGGTATCCCGGCGTCGCTGTCGAACCGGACTCGATCTTCATCCGGGACGGCTCGGTGTATACCTCCGCGGGCGTTACTGCCGGCATCGACCTCGCCCTTGCCCTGGTGGAGGAGGACATCGGGAGGGAGGCTGCCCTGACGGTGGCGCGGCACATGGTGGTCTTCCTGCGGAGGTCCGGGGGACAGGGGCAGTTCAGCACCCAGATGCAGGCGCAGCTCGCGCATCGCCAAGAACTCCGTGAGCTTCAGCAGTGGATTGCCGACCACCCGGACGCGGACCTGTCGGTCGATGCCCTGGCGCAGCGCGTCAATCTGTCGGCTCGGCAGTTCACGCGGGCGTTCGCCGAGGAAACGGCGGTCACCCCCGGGCGTTATGTGGCCAACACCCGGCTCGAGACGGCGAGGCGGCTGCTTGAGGACACCGACGACGACGTGGTGCGCATCGCGGCCTTGAGCGGTTACGCCACTACCGAGGCGATGCGCCGAGCCTTCCAGCGAGTTCTTGGGCTCTCTCCGTCCCAGTACCGGACTCGCTGCGGCTGAGGCCGTGCGATGGGCCGGCTGCAGCGGTGGGGCTGAGCTGGCTGCCGAGGTCCACCAAGAGATCGATGGCGGCGCGGTGAGGGACGAGGAGCTCGTCGATCTGCCGCACAGCGGTCGGGCCGTCGAGGGCCAGGGTCGAGCGCAGGAGGTTCTGGTACTCACGCCGAGCTCCCTCAGTGAGCGCCGCAATCGGGATGCGCGCGAGGGCTTCCTGGGTACGGAGGTCCTCGAAGGCGACCGTTCCGCCAGCCTCGCTCGTCGCCCAGATGACGTTCCGCCCTGAAAAATCCGCGGTGAGCCGGGTACCCCGACCGGCCGCCTCACTGAGGGCCGGTAGATCAACGGGGGAGGAGCCAGCCAGCGAGCGCGCGGCCTCGAAGGAGTCGAGCGCCCAGTACGGACGCGGTGGGCTTCCCTGGGCCGGCCGCGGAGGTGTGATGCGGTCTCCGCTGCCCGCGGCCGCAGACGGACTCCGGCGGGAGGCTTCGGCCCCAAGGTCTTCTCGGCTGCCGAGCCAGGTGATGGCAACGAAGCGGAGGTCCGGGAAGGCGGCGGGGTAGAGCACCTGCGTGACGACCTCGATGGCGGCGACGGCGAAACCACCGACCGCCAGAGTGCCGACCGCGGCGAGGGAGGGAGCGCGACCCTGGGCCAGGGCCTGGTGCCTGATGACTCGCGGGGACCGGCGGGAGCGCCGGACATGCCGCGTTCCACGCGTGCCAGGATCCGGGCGTGGTCGGGCTGGTGGGCCTCGGCGGCTGCGCGCAGCCGCCCGGTGTTCGGGGCACGAGTCGTGGATCGCCGCGACGTTGTGCGGAGTTCCACCTGAACCCAGACGGAGGTGGACGTAGAGGTGTGAGGACCGGCCCCGGCAGCGATAGCGGACCTCGGCGCCGGGCGGTACGAGGCTGACCCGGCCGGGGCGGATCGCGTACTCCGTGCCGTCCACCGTCAAACCGGCCTCGTAGTCGTACAGATGGAGCTGCCAGAGATCCGGCAGGGAGAACACGTCCACGTGGCCGGCCGGGCCGTGCACGCCGATGCCGACGGCGGCGAGAGCGGGGGGCTCGTCAAGGTGGGCGAGTGCCGTACGACGGCACGGGCCGCACCTCGCCCACCACGGGCGACAGCGACGAGCCGCCGTACGAGTCGGGGGTGGCGGTGCTCCGGGCGGGCTGGCGGCTGATTCAGGCCGCTCAGCTGATCCCGCCGTACCCGGGTCATGAGTACGACCTCTCCTTCCTCAGCACGAGTTCTTCTTCGAGCGTATCGTCGACGCGCGAGCGGAGCCGCGGGAGGCGTGCTCCCGGTAGGCGAGGCGCTCCCTCCTCGTGAGGCGGCGGCACCGAGGAGGGGCAGGGCAGGGTCAGGCTCCGGCCTTTCGCTTGTTGTAGACGTCGAAGCCGACGGCTGCGAGCAATACCAGGCCCTTGATCACCTGCTGGTAGTCGGTACCCACACCGACCAGCGACATGCCGTTGTTCAGCACGCCCAGCACCAGACCGCCGATGATCGCACCAAGGACGGTGCCCACACCGCCGCTCGCGGAGGCGCCGCCGATGAAGGCGGCGGCGATCGCCTCCAGCTCGAAGTTGATGCCGGCCTGCGGGGTACCGGCGTTGAGTCGCGCGGCGAAGACCATCCCGGCCAGGGCCGCGAGGACGCCCATGTTCACGAAGGCCAGGAAGACGACCCGCTTACTCTTCACCCCGGACAGCCTCGCCGCCGCCTCGTTTCCGCCGATGGCGTAGGTGTGCCGGCCGAGGATCGAGTTGCGCATCACGTATCCGAAGCCGACCAGCAGGACGCCGAGGATCAGCAGAACGATCGGCACCCCGTGGTAGCTGGCCAGCAGCAGCGTGAAGGCCACCACGGCCGCGGTGATCGCGCCGAGCTTCACCAGGAAGAGCCCGGCCGGGAGGGGTTCCAGCCCGTACGAGGCGGCCCGCCGCCGTCCGCGCACCTCCTGCAGGATCGCGACGGCCAGCACCACGAAGCCCAGCAGCAGGGTGAGGTTGTGGTAATTGGTGTGGGGGCCGACCGCGGGGAGGAAGCCGCTACTGATGTTCTGGAAGCCCTTGGGGAACGGCGCCACCGACTGGCCCTGCAGGAGGATCTGGGTCCCACCGCGGAACAGCAGCATGCCGGCCAGCGTGACGATGAACGAGGGGATCCCGAGATAGGCGATCCAGAAGCCCTGCCAGGCTCCGGCGAGGGCCCCGATCAGCAGCGCGGCCACCAGCGCCACGGGCCACGGCGCGTGGTGTTTGACCATCATCACCGCGGCGGCTGCCCCGACGAAGGCGGCGAGCGACCCGACCGACAGGTCGATGTGCCCGGCGATGATGACGATCATCATGCCGATGGCCAGGATGAGGATGTAGCCGTTCTGCTGGATCAGGTTGGTGATGTTGAGCGGCTGGAGCAGGATGCCGTCCGTCCAGAACTGGAACAGCAGCACGATCAGCGCCAGCGCGAGCAGCATCCCGTACTGGCGCAGGTTCCCGCGCAGCGCTCGGGCCAGTACGGCACCGGCTGACGGTCGTTGGCCGCTCTGCGGTGTGGGGGGCGTGGTGTCTGGGGTGGTCTTGGTCTGGGCCATGCCTCACACCTGCTTGTCGGGGTATGCCGCGCTCATGGTCATGAGCCGCATGAGGGATTCCTGGGTGGCGTCCGAGCGAGTGACCTCACCGGTGATCCGGCCTTCGGCCATGGTGTAGATCCGGTCGCACAGGCCCAGGAGTTCGGGGAGTTCGGAGGAGATGACGAGTACCGTCTTGCCCTGGGCGGCGAGTTCGGCGATGACGGTGTAGATCTCCGCCTTGGCGCCGATGTCGATGCCCCGGGTGGGTTCGTCGAGGATCAGCACCTCCGGCTCGGCGAAGATCCACTTGCTGAGGACGACCTTCTGCTGGTTGCCGCCGCTGAGCTTGCCGGTCTCCGCGAACACCGAGGGGGCCTTGATGTTCATGGTCCGCCGGAACGATTCGGCGCTCCGGACCTCCTCGTGCCGGTTGACCCAGCCCCGCCGGGCGACCTTGCCGAGGGAGCTCAGCGAGATGTTCCGGCTGATGTCGTCGCCGAGGTCGAGGCCGAGCTGCTTGCGGTCCTCGGTCACGTACGCGATGCCGTGCCCGATGGCCTCCGGCACCGTCCGGGTACGGATCTCCCGGCCGTGCAGCCGCACCCGGCCCCCGGTCCACCGTCCGTACGAGCGGCCGAAGACGCTCATGGCCAGTTCGGTGCGGCCGGCGCCCATGAGGCCGGCTATGCCGACGATCTCGCCTCGACGGACGTGCAGCGAGGCGCCGTCGACCACCTTCCGCCGGTGGTCGATCGGGTGCTGGACGCTCCAGTCCTCGATTTCGAAGGCGACCTCGCCGATCTCCGGGGCGCGCTCGGGGTAGCGGTGTTCCAGGTCGCGGCCCACCATGCCGCGGATGATCCGCTCCTCGGAGATGCCCTCGGAACCGATAGCGATGGTCTCGATGGTCCGCCCGTCGCGCAGGATGGTGACGGCGTCGGCGACTCGGGCGATCTCGTTCAGCTTGTGCGAGATGAGGATGCAGGAGATGCCCTGAGCCTTGAGTTCGAGGATCAGGTCGAGCAGCTTGCGGCTGTCCTCGTCGTTCAGGGCGGCCGTCGGCTCGTCCAGGATGAGTAGCTTGACCTTCTTGGCGAGCGCCTTGGCGATCTCGACCAACTGCTGTTTGCCCACGCCGAGATCGGCGATCCTGGTGTGCGGGCTCTCGTCGAGTCCGACCTGCCGGATCAGTGCGGCGGCGTGGGTCAGCGTCCGGTGCCAGCTGATGACGCCCCGAGTGGCGTGCTCGTTGCCGAGGAAGATGTTCTCGGCGATGGACAGGTAGGGCACCAGTGCGAGTTCCTGGTGGATGATCACGATGCCGCGATGCTCGCTGGCCCGGATGTCCTTGAACCGGCAGGGCTCGCCCTCGAAGTAGATCTCGCCCTGGTAGCCGCCATGCGGGTGGACCCCGCTGAGTACCTTCATCAGTGTGGACTTGCCGGCGCCGTTCTCACCGCAGACGGCGTGCACCTCACCCGCGGCGACCGTCAGGTTGACCTCGGAGAGAGCCTTGACACCGGGAAACGTCTTGCTGATCGACCGCATCTCGAGAACGGGTCGGGCCATGGTTGTGCATCCGTATCGTCGGGGCGGTGCGGCGGCGGCCGGTCTCCCGGGCGTCGCAGCGCCGTGTCGTCGTCGCCGACCCGTCGGCCGGGCTCCGTGGGCTACTTCAGCTGGTCCGCGGTGTACTGGCCGCTGTCCACCAGGACCTTCTGGTAGTTCTCCTTGTCGACGCTGACCGGCTGGAGCAGCTGCGCCGGTACGGTCTTGACGCCGTTGTCGTACTGGCCGGTGTCGTTGACCTCGGGCTTGCCGCCCGTCAGTAGCGCGTCACCCATCTGGACTGCTGCCTTGGCCAGTTGGCGGGTGTCCTTGTAGACGGTCTGGGTCTGCTCGCCCGCGATGATCGACTTCACCGAGGCCAGCTCGCCGTCCTGGCCCGTGACGACGGGAATGGGCTGGCCGGCGCCGTAGCCGACGCCCTTGAGTGAGGAGATGATGCCGATCGAGATGCCGTCGTACGGCGAGAGCACGGCGTCGACGCGTGCGGCGGTGTACGACTTGCTCAGCAGGTTGTCCATCCGGGACTGGGCGAGGCCGCCGTCCCAGCGCAGTGTGGCGATCTGATTGAAGGAGGTCTGGCCGCTCTGCACGACCAGCTTCTTGTCGTCGATGTACGGCTTCAGGACGCTCATCGCACCGTTGAAGAAGAAGGTGGCGTTGTTGTCGTCCGGTGAGCCGGCGAACAGCTCGATGTTGAACGGGCCCTTGCCGTCCTTGAGGCCGAGCTTGTCGACGATGTAACTGCCCTGGAGGACGCCGACCTTGTGGTTGTCGAAGGTCGCGTAGTAGTCGACGTTCTCGGTGCCGCGGATCAGCCGGTCGTAGGAGACGACGGGGACGTGGGCGTCGGCGGCCTTCTGCAGCACGTTGGTGAGCGAGGAACCGTCGATGGCGGCGATCACCAGCAGCTTGGCGCCCTTTGTGATCATGTTCTCCACCTGGGAGACCTGGTTCTCCACGACGTTGTCGCCGTACTGGAGATCGGTCTTGTAACCCTTGGCCTGGAACTCCTTGACCATGTTGTTGCCGTCATTGATCCAGCGCTCCGACGACTTGGTCGGCATCGCGATGCCGACGAGGCCGCCTTTGGCCTCCCCGCCACCCCCGCCCTCGCCTGCTCCGTTGGCGCTCTGGCCGCAGGCTGCCAGCGACAGCGTCAGGCCCAGGGTGACAAGGCCGGCTGAAAGCTTCCGCACAGTTCCTCCAGTGATGTTCCGCGACCGGCACGGTGCGACCCGGTTGGGAGAAGCCGGAAGCGGTCGAGCGGGGCCGGCCGGGAGTCGTTTTCTCGCGCTGTGCGAAGTCCGGGTTGCAGCGGCTCCGGCCTGGCGATACCTGAGTGTTAACGCTCACAAGTGTGCCGTCAAGGGTCTGTTCGGATCACCGTTGGGTTAACAACGGCGCAGGCGATCAGCCACTGTGTCCTGGCGCCCGGGCTGGGTAGTGGGCGGCTCTCGGAGTGGCCGGCTGCCCGCCGCAGTGTCCCTGCCGCTGGATGGTGGTAGCCCGCCGCATCCGCTTGTCCGTCACCGCTCACACAGCCTTCGTCGGCGGTCGGTGGCGTACCGTGGCCCGGAGTCGAGGAGGGAAGTGCGAGTGGGAAACGACAGTGCCGGGACCGAGCGGCGCCACCCTGTGATGGCGGACGTGGCGAAATTGGCCGGCGTGTCCCACCAGACGGTGTCCCGGGTGCTCAACGGCGCCCCGCATGTGCGGCCCGGCACCCGGGAGCGCGTGCTCGCCGCCATCCGTGAGCTGGACTACCGGCCCAACTCCGCCGCCCGCGCCCTGGTCACCCGCCGCTCGCAAACCCTCGGCGTCGTCAGCTTCGAATCCACCCTGTACGGTCCCGCCTCGATGCTGCACGGCATCGAGCAGGCTGCGCGCAGTGCGGGGTACTTCGTCAGCGTGACGAGTCTGCACTCCCTGGACGGCCGCTCGGTTCAGGAGGCCGTCGACCGGCTGCGCGACCAGGGCGTGGAGGGCGTGGTCGTGATCGCTCCCCAGATCTCCGCCGTCAGCGCGGTGGCCAGGCTCTCCAGCTCCGTGCCGGTGGTCGAGGTCGGACCGGGCAGCCAGTCGCGGGTTCCCATGGTCTCGGTGGACAACCGGTCCGGCGCCGAAGCGGCCACCAGGCACCTGCTCGATCTGGGCCACAGTACCGTGCACCACCTGGCCGGCCCGGCCGGCCGGATGGAGAGCCAGGACCGCCAGGAGGGCTGGCGCGGCGCGCTGGAGGCCGCCGGAGGCCCGGTGCCGCGTGTCGAGCCCGGCGACTGGAGTGCGCGCGCCGGCTACCAGGCGGGCTTGCGGATCGCCGAACTGGATGGCGTCACCGCCGTCTTCTGCGCCAACGACCACATGGCGCTCGGCCTGCTGCGCGCCCTGCACGAGGCCAGACGTTCGATCCCGGGCGACATCAGCGTGGTCGGCTTCGACGACATTCCCGAGGCCGCCTACTTCACCCCGCCCCTGACCACGGTGCGTCAGGACTTCGGCGAGCTCGGCCGCAGGGCCCTGGAACTGCTCGTCGAGGAGCTGGAGGGCGTCGCGCACACCCGCACCCACGTGCGAACCCCGCCCGAGATGGTGCTGCGTCGCAGCGCGGGTCCCGTCATCCGCCGTTGAGCCGGCACCGTCGGACTCGGGGCTGACCGCCGCAGCGTCCCACGCTCTCCGCCGCGTCGGCCGCACTCGGTCGAGGGCTCCATTGATCCCTTGACAGGGTGATTGTTAGCGCTAACACTGTCGCCCAACGAGAGAGACGCCCCCATCAACTCGGCAGGAAGGGTTTCCCGTGCGAAGGATGAGAAAGTGACCGTGATCCCTGCCGCCGGGGGCTCGGACAGGTACGTCGTCGGCGTCGACTTCGGCACCCTCTCCGGTCGTGCCGTGGTGGTCCGCGTGCGGGACGGACAGGAGCTCGCGACCGTCGTCCACGAGTACCCGCACGCCGTCATCGAGCGCGAGTTACCCGGCACCGGGCACCCACTGCCGCCCGGCTGGGCCCTGCAGCACTCCGAGGACTGGCGCGAGGTACTGCGCACCGTCGTTCCCGCTGCGCTCGCCGTCTCCGGCGTCGATCCCGCTCACGTCATCGGCATCGCCACCGACTTCACCGCCAGCACGGTCCTGCCGGTGCTCGCCGACGGCACCCCGCTCGCCGAGACCACCGAGTGGGCCGCTCACCCGCACGCCTGGCCCAAGCTCTGGAAGCACCACGCGGCCCAGGACCAGGCCGACCGCATCAACGCCCTCGCCCACGCACGCGGAGAGAAGTGGATCTCCCGCTACGGCGGAAGGATCTCCGCCGAGTGGCAGTACGCCAAGGCGCTCCAGGTCCTGGAGGAGGACCCGGCCGTCTATGCCGCCTGCGCGCGGTGGATCGAGGCAGCCGACTGGATCGTCTGGCAGCTCACCGGCGTCGAGAGCCGCAACGCCTGCACGGCCGGATACAGCGGTATGTTCCAGGACGGCGGTTACCCGAGCGAGGAGTACCTCGCCGCCCTGCACCCCGGGTTCGCCGACTTCGCCCGCACCCGTCTGGAGCACCCCCTCGCCCCGCCCGGCTCCCGGGTCGGCTCGCTGACCGCCCGGGCGGCGGAGTTTACGGGGCTGCCCGCGGGCATCGCGGTGGCCGCCGGCAATGTCGACGCGCACGTGGCCGCACCGGCCGCTCGGGCCGTCGAGAGCGGCCAACTCCTCGCTCTCATGGGCACCTCCACCTGCCACGTCGTCAACGGCGCCGCCCTCGCAGACGTCCCTGGCATCTGCGGCGTGGTCGAGGACGGCATCGTCACCGGCTCCTACCGCTACGAGGCGGGTCAGAGTGCCGTCGGCGACATCTTCGCCTGGTGGCTGCGCCAGGGCCTCCCGGCCCACTACCTCGCCGAGGCCGAGGCGGTCGGTGAAGACCGGCACGCGCTCCTCAGCCGCAAGGCCGCCGCCCAGCCCGTCGGTGGGCACGGCCTGGTGGCTCTCGACTGGATGAACGGCAACCGCTCCACCCTGGTCGACCACAACCTCTCCGGCGTGATCGTAGGCCTCGGACTCAACACCCGCCCCGAGGAGATCTACCGTGCCCTGCTGGAGGCCACCGCCTTCGGTACCCGTGTCATCGTCGAGGCCCTGGAGCAGCGCGGTGTCCCCGTCACCGAGTTCATCGTCACCGGGGGCCTGAAGAAGAACGCCCTGCTGATGCAGATCTACGCCGACGTACTACGCCGTCCCCTCTCGCTCGCCGAGTCGGATCAGGGTCCGGCCCTCGGCTCGGCGATCCACGCCGCCGTCGCCGCCGGGGCGCACCCGGATGTGCGCTCGGCGGCGGCGGCCATGGGCCGGGTGCTCCGGGGGGCGTACCAGCCCGACCCCGGCCGAGCCGACGCCTACGACGCGCTGTACGCCGAGTACCGCGCCCTGCACGACCACTTCGGCACGACAATCTGCTCCGCCGGCTGCGCCGCATCCGCAACGCCGCCCTGACCACGCCGACCACGCCGACCACGGCCCTCACCGACCCGAGCGAGGTACGGTGAACGCGGCCATCGGCCTGATCCGTCGCGAGGTCGGCGGCCTCCACCGGAAACTCGTCCGCCACGGCCCGGTGGTCCGGACGCCGGGCCATGCCTCCGCCGGCGTTCCCGGCGAGGACCTGCTGGTCATCAAGCCGAGCGGTGTCTCCTACGACGAGCTGTCGCCCCAGAACGTGATCCTCTGCGACCTCGACGGGAACGTCGTGATGGCGACCACGCGCCCTCCTCCGACACCGCCGCACACCGGCCCGGGGGATGGTGACCCCACCCTTTCCGAGCCGATGACGCCCGCCCGTACGGCGGGCGTCGCTCCCCTCCCCGCCGCGTCGAACGGAGTAGTCGCGTGTCGCGAGACGCACTCGTGTCCCATGGTGAACTGACGGTGACCCAGGAGACTGCCGCAGAGCTCCCGGACGGGCGGCGTATCACCCGCTGGACGTTTGGCTCCCCGGGGCGCGTGACGGCGGAGGTGCTCAGTCTGGGAGCCCGCTTGCAGGCCCTGCACACGCCGGACCGGGACGGGCGGCGGGCCAACGTCGTCCTGGGCTGCGAGAGCCCAGCGGATCTGTTCGGGGAGGCGGCCTACTTCGGCGCGACGGTCGGCCGCTACGCCAATCGAATCGCTGGCGGAACGCTGCCCCTCGACGGCACGACGCACCGGCTGGCGACCCAGCAGGACGGCCACACCCTGCACGGCGGACCGGACGGCTTCGCCACCCGCCTCTGGGACGGCGTGCCGGTCCGCGTGGGCAGGCGGGCAGGCGTCCGTCTCCGCATGGACAGTCCCGACGGCGATCAGGGATTCCCGGGCGCCCTCACGGCCGAGGTCACGTACCTGCTCGGCCCCGACGGTGAACTCTCCCTCACCTACCGGGCGACCACGGATGCCCCGACGGTCGTCAACCTCACCAACCACATGTACGTCAACCTGGCCGGGGAGGGCCGTGGGACGGTGCTCGGCCACCTGCTGCGGGTCGAGGCCGCCCGTTACACCCCCGTGGACGCAGAACTGATACCGCTCGGTCCGGCCGAGCCCGTCACCGGCACACCGTTCGACCTCCGCGAGGCCCACACGATCGGTGCCCGCATCACCGAGGAACACCCGCAGATCAGCCGGGCCGCCGATGGCTTCGACCACAACTGGGTGCTCGACGGCACCGGGCTCAGGCGGGCCGCCGTCCTGAGCCACCCTGCCAGCGGCCGGCGCGTCGAATGCCTGACGACGGAGCCGGGGCTCCAGGTCTACACCGGAAACCACTTCGACGGCTCGCTGACCGGCCGCTCCGGTCGCCCGTATTTCGCGTACGCGGGCATCGCGTTGGAGACCCAGCACTTTCCCGACTCGCCCAACCGGCCCGAGTACCCCTCCACCCTCCTGCGCCCGGGGGAGGAGTACCGCTCGACGACGGCGTACCGCTTCTCGACCGAGTAGGAAAGGCCGACGTGATGCTTCACAGCCGCCGACCGCTCCGCCGAGCACCCGGTCCTCACCGCACAGCTCACGGTGACCGGGACGGCCCCCGCGCCCCGCGTGGTCGTCGACTTCGACGACCACGCGGACACCGCCATCGTCGACGCCACCCGCACCAGCGGCGACGCAGTGACCCCGGCCGATCCGGTGTGGCCCGCGGTGCTTCTCTTCCGCGACGTCGATCCCTCCGGGGCGGTCCGGGTGGAGGCCGAGACCGCCCTCGAGAACGCGGGGTGCGGGGAGGCGCGGTGGCCCGTCCGGGGGGACGGGCCACCGCCCCTCCCCACACCAGTGCCCGGACCTGCGAGGCAAGGCTCCCTGTGGCCGCCAAGCTCCGCTGCCTCGTCACCTCTCCGACCGGAGGAAGCCCCATGCCGCTCACCGACGAGGCGGACGAACTCGTTCGCAACCGGCCAGAGTTGTCCGATCCGATGGATTTCGACGCCTTCTGGCGGCGGGCCCTTGCCGAAGCCCGGTCGCACGACGCGGCGATCAAGGTGGAACGGGTCACCGCCCAGCACCTGCTGAGCACCGTCGAGGTCGACGACGTGCGCTTCCCCGGCTGGAACGGCGAGCCGGTGGCCGCCTGGCTGCTGCGCCCGGGCAACGCGGCCGGACCGCTGCCGGTCGTCGGTACCTACATGGGCTACGGCGGCGGACGGGGACTGCCCACCGACCACCTGTTCCGGTCCGCCGCCGACTACGCCCAACTCGTCGTCGACAGCCGGGGCCAGGGCCACGACACCCCGGACCGGGGCATGGGCGACGGTACGCAGTGGGTCGAGGGCTTCATGACCCGCGGCATCGACTCTCCCGACACCTACTACTACCGGCGATTGGTCACCGACTGCGTGCGAGCCGTGGACGCGGTCGCGGAGCTGCCCGGTCTCGACGGCCGTCGGATCGTGGTGGCCGGAGCCAGCCAGGGCGGCGGTCTGGCGCTCGCCGTCGCCGGTCTTGCCGGGGACCGCGTGGCGGCGGCGATGCCGGACGTCCCGTTCCTGTGCCACTTCCGCCGCGCTGCCGCGATCTGCGGCGACGGTCCGTACCAGGAGATCGCCAAGTACCTGCGCTGGCACAGCCGCCACCGCGTGGAGCCGGCGTTCGCCACCCTCGCCCACTTCGACGGCGTCCACTTCGCCCGGCGCGCCACCGCGCCGACGCTGTTCAGCGTGGGCCTGATGGACCCGGTCTGCCCGCCCTCCACGGTCTACGCCGCCTTCAATCAGTACGCGGGGGAGGACCGCAGCATGACCGTGTGGCCGTTCGGCGACCACGGCGGCGGCTGCGGCTCCAACCCACCCGTCCAACTGGCCTGGCTGCGCGAGCGTGGCCTGGCACCGGCGCTCTGACCGCCCTGTACCACCGGACCGGGCACACCGCGCGAGGCCCCGCGCGCCCACGCACTGAGCCCCGCCCCGAGACCGAGGAGCCCGACAGACCCATGAGGTACCGCACATGAGCACCCCGGCCTTCCCGGAACTGCCCGCCGGGTTCCGTTTCGGTGCCGCGACCGCCGCCTATCAGATCGAGGGCGCCCACGACGAGGACGGCCGCGGCCCGTCCATCTGGGACACCTTCAGCCACACCTCCGGCCGTACCCTCGCCGGTGCCAGGGGCGACACCGCCTGCGACCACTACCACCGCTACGGCGAGGACATCGCCCTGCTGCGCGGGCTCGGCGTCGACGGCTACCGCTTCTCGATCGCCTGGCCCCGCTTGCTGCCCGGGGGCACCGGACCGGTCAACCCCAAGGGCCTGGACTTCTACGACCGCCTGATCGACGAGCTGCTGGCCGCCGGAGTCGCCCCCGCCGTCACCCTCTACCACTGGGACCTGCCCCAAGCCCTGGAGGACCGCGGTGGCTGGCGCGTCAGGGAGACCGCCGAGGCGTTCGCGCAGTACGCGGCCCTCGCGGCCGAGCGCTACGGGGACCGGGTGGAGCGCTGGATCACCCTCAACGAGCCGTACTGCTCCGCCTTCGCCGGCTACGCCGAGGGGCGGCACGCACCCGGTGCCGAGGAGGGCCGCGGCGCGCTGGCGGCCGCACACCACCTGCTGGTCGCCCACGGCCTCGCGATACGGGAGCTGCGCGCTGCGGGCGCCCAGGAGGTCGGGATCACCCTCAACCTCGACCGCATCCATCTCGCCTCCGCCCTCCCCGAGGACCGGGCCGCCCTGCGCCGTGCCAAGGTCCTCCACAACGAGGTCTGGACCGAGCCGCTCCTCGCGGGCCGTTACCCCGCGCACGAGGCCGAGACCTGGGCCGGCCTCGCCGACGGCCCCTGGCGACTGCCGGGCGACCTGGAACTGATCGGCGTCCCACTGGACTTCCTCGCAATCAACTTCTACCGTCCCGTGACGTTCGCCGCCGCCCCCCACCGCGAGGCCGACCCCGAAATGCGTACCGCCGTGGACATCGGCGTCACCGAGCTGGACCGGTACAGGGCCCGGCACACCACCATGGGATGGCCCGTCGTCCCGGGCGCGCTCACAGAGTTGCTCCGTGAACTCCACGCCCGCTACCCGCGGCTTCCGCCGGTCTGGATCACCGGGAACGGCTCCGCCGAGGGAGACACCGTCGGCCCCGACGGCCGGGTCCATGACACCGAGCGGATCGACTACCTCGCGGACCACCTCGCCGCCGTCGCCGACGCCATCTCCGCAGGGGTGGACGTGCGCGGCTACTACGTCCGGTCGCTGCTGGACAACTTCGAGTGGGCGCGCGGCTACAGTCAGCGCTTCGGCCTGGTCCACGTCGACTACGACACCCTGACCCGGACGCCCAAGGACAGCTACCACTGGTACCGGGGCCTGATCACCGCGCACCGCGCGCAGGCGGAGGAACCCGGCTGACCGTCGAGTGCTGGTCGCCGGCCGAGGGCGTGAACGGGGTCCGCGTCACCCACCGCGCCGGTTCGGTGCGGCGGGGGCCGGAGTACACGCTGCCCGGCGCGCAACCGGATGTGGGGAAGGTGTACCGGGACGGCGCGGCGGTCGAGCTCAGTGCGGGTGAGCTGTCGCTGCGGGTGGACACCTCCCGGCCGTGGCGCATGGAGTTCACCGCCGGCGAGCAGATGCTGACCTCCGTGGGCGAGCGCGGCACCGGCTTCCCACCGACGCCGGCCGGAGCCCTGGAGGCCGGCTTCACCCATCCGGCCTGAGCGGGGCGGCCGGGCGAAAGGGGCGGCCTCCCGGCGGCTTCCTCGTGCGGAGCCGGGCCGTGGAACGTCACGGCCCGGTTCATGGGCACACCGGCTCAGCGGGCGCCGAGGAGGTGTTCGAGGGCGAGCTGGTCCAGCTGCTCGAAGGCCATGCCGCGGCGGGCGGCGGCGTCGACGTCGAACTCGTCGAAGGCGGACGGGTCGGCCAGCAGCCCGGCCAGGCCGTCCGCGGCGGTCGGGAGGGCCAGTTCGGGCAGCCGGGAGGCGGCGAGCGCGGCCCGGACCTCCGGATCGGACCGGAGGGTGCGGGCACGCTCTGCCAGGATCAGGTAGTTGCGCATGCAGCCGGCCGCCGAAGCCCAGACGCCGGCGGAGTCCTCGGTGCGCGGCGGCTTGAAGTCGAAGTGACGGGGGCCGTCGTAGCCGGCCGACTCCAGCAGGTCGACCAGCCAGAAGGCCTGGCGCAGGTCGCCCGCACCGAAGCGCAGGTCCTGGTCGTACTTGATGCCCGTCTGGCCGTTGAGGTCGATGTGGAACAGCTTGTCGTGCCACAGGGCCTGGGCGATGCCGTGCGGGAAGTTCAGCCCGGCCATCTGCTCGTGGCCGACCTCCGGGTTGAGGCCGACCCGCTCGGGCCGCTCCAGCTCGTTGATGAACGCCAGGGCGTGGCCGATGGTGGGCAGCAGGATGTCGCCGCGCGGCTCGTTGGGCTTGGGTTCGATCGCGAAGCGCAGGTCGTATCCCTGGTTCTCGACGTACTCGCCCAGCAGGTCGAAGGCCTCCTTCAGTCGGTCGAGGGCGGAGCGCACGTCCTTGGCCGCGCCCGACTCCGCGCCTTCGCGGCCGCCCCAGGCGACGTAGACCGAGGCGCCGAGTTCCACGGCCAGGTCGATGTTGCGGATCGTCTTGCGGAGCGCGTACCGGCGCACGTCCCGGTCGTTCGCGGTGAAGGCGCCGTCCTTGAACACCGGGTGGGTGAAGAGGTTGGTGGTGGCCATCGGGACCTTCAGCCCGGCCGTGTCGAGTGCGGTGCGGAAGCGCTTGACCGCCTGCTCGCGGGCGGCCTCGCCGGCGCCGAAGGGGATCAGGTCGTCGTCGTGGAACGTGACGCCGTAGGCGCCGAGCCCGGCCAGCCGCTCCACGCTCTCGACGGGGTCGAGGGCGGGTCGGGTGGCGTCGCCGAAGGGGTCCCGGCCCTGCCAGCCGACGGTCCACAGGCCGAAGGTGAACCTGTGCGCGGGGGTGGGGACGAGCGGGTCGCTGGTCATGAGGCGCTCCGGATCTGGGCCGAGGGCTATTTGTAATGGCGAAGAACAAATTAGTATGCGGAGACGTCAGAGGGAACCCCACCGGAGGAACGCATGTCTGCTCAGCGTGTCGTGATCGGTGTCGACAGCTCGACCCAGGCCACCAAGGCCCTCGCCGTCGACCTGGACACCGGCGCCGTCCTGGGCGAGGGCCGCGCCGCTCACGCCGTCAGCGCGGGCGCCGGACGCGAGAGCGACCCCGAACAGTGGTGGCGGGCGCTCGGCGAGGCCATGGCGGGCACCGGCTGGGCGGATCGCGCCGCCGCCTGCTCGATCGCCGGCCAGCAGCACGGCCTGGTCACCCTCGACGCGGCCGGACGGCCGGTGCGCCCGGCGCTGCTCTGGAACGACGTCCGCTCCGCCCCGCAGGCCGCCGAACTCGCAGCCGCGTTCGGTGCGGCAGAGCTCGCCCGCCGCACCGGAAGCGTCCCCACGGCCGCCTTCACGGCCGCCAAGTGGGCCTGGCTGCACACGAACGAGCGCGCCGCCGCCGACCGCGTCGCGGCCGTCCGGCTTCCCCACGACTTCCTGACGGAGCGCCTGACCGGTGAGGCGGTGACGGACCGCGGAGACGCGTCGGGAACCGGCTGGTGGGGCCCGGACGGCTACGACACCGACGTCCTCGGCCGGATCGGCCTCGACCCCGGGCTGCTGCCGCAGGTCCTCCCGCCGGGAGCCCGGGCGGGCGTCGTCCGAGCCGGGATGCCGCTGCGCAGGGGCGCACTGGTGGCGACCGGGACCGGTGACAACATGGCCGCCGCCCTCGGCCTGGGCCTGACCCCCGGACGTCCGGTGCTGAGCCTCGGTACCTCCGGCACGGTCTACGCCGTCGGCCGGACCCGGCCCACCGACCCGGGCGGAACCGTCGCAGGCTTCGCCGATGCCCTCGGCGGCTGGCTGCCGCTCGCCTGCACGCTCAACTGCACCCTCGCCGTCGACCGCTTCGCCGCCCTCGTCGGCCGCGACCGGGAGGACGTCGAGGGAGGCGGCACGGCGGTGGTGCTTCCCTACCTGGACGGCGAGCGCACCCCTGACCTCCCGGGTGCTTCCGGCCTGGTCCACGGCCTGCGCCACGACACGACGCCGGGCCAGCTGCTCCAGGCCGCCTACGACGGCGCCGCCCACGCCCTGCTCGCGGCCCTGGACGACGTGCTGCGCGCCGGAGGCGAGAGCCCCGCCCCCGGCGAACCACTCCTGCTGATCGGCGGCGGAGCCCGCGGCAGGGCCTGGCAGAGGACCGTCCTGCGACTGTCCGGGCGAGCGGTCCAGGTGCCTGAGGCCCGGGAACTGGTCGCGCTCGGGGCCGCCGCCCAGGCCGCCGCACTGCTCACCGGTGAGCCTGCCGATGCCGTCGCCCGGCGCTGGCGGACCGCCGAGGGCCGGGTACTGGAGCCCGTACCCCGTGACGAGGACACGCTCGAACGGATCACCAGTACGCTGCGGCGGGCGCGGGCCTTGCAGGAGGTCCCGCCGGGAGAGCGATAGGAGGGTCGGGCCGATGACGGGGACCGGCAGGGCGAGCGGGGGCGCGGAGGCCGCGCCCGCCTCGCAGCAGGGGATGCGCCGGCGGAACCTCGCGGTGGTGATCGGCGTGGTCGCCGCGCACGGCCCGCTCTCCCGGGCGGGCGTGGCCGGGCACACGGGCCTGACCAGGCCGGCCGTCTCCTCCCTGGCCGACGAGCTCATCGGTCGAGGAGCGCTGACCGAGACGGAGACCGCGCCCAGCGGACGGGTCGGCCGCCCCGGACGGGCGCTGGCCCTGAACGATCGGGGTCCCGCGGGCCTCGGCCTGGAGATCGGCGTCACCCATCTCGCCGCGTGCGTCGTGGACCTGCGCGGTGAACCCCGGGTCTGGCGTCGCGTGGAGCGGGCCAACGCGGGCCGGCCGGCCGGAGAGGTGCTGGCGGAGGCCGCCGCGCTGGGCGCCGAGGCGGAGTCCGAGGCCGCGGCCCTCGGCCTGCGCGTCGAGGGCCGCGTCCTGGCCGTGCCGGGGGTGGTGCCGAACGAGCCGGGCGGACTGGTCGTGAACGCTCCCAACCTCGGCTGGCAAGCCGTCCGCCCCGCCGACCACTGGCCCGACCCCGACACCGCGCCCGAGCCGGAGAACGAAGCCAACCTCGGGGCGCTGGCCGAGCAGTGGTACCAGGGAAACCCCGCCGAGACCTTCGTACACGTCTCCGCCGAGGCCGGAATCGGTGCCGCACTGGTCATCGGCGGGCAGCTGTTCCGGGGCGCCCGCGGCTTCGCGGGCGAACTCGGCCACCTGCCCGTCCACCCGGAGGGCGCCCGTTGCGCCTGCGGGGCGCGCGGTTGCCTGGAGCAGTACGCGGGCGAAGCGGCCGTGCTGCGCGAGGCCGGGCTGGGGCGCGTCGGCGACCCGGTGGCCCTGCTGGCCGAGCGGGCGGGAGCCGGGGACGCGGCGACCCTGCGCGCCCTGGACCGCGCAGGACGGGCCCTGGGCCTCGCCCTCACCTCGGCGGTGAACCTGATCGACCCGGACGGCCTCGTTCTGGGCGGCGCCTACGCCGAACTCGCCGACTGGCTCCTCCCATCCATACGCGCCGAACTGGCCGCCCGGATCACCGTCCGGCCCTGGATCCCGGAGGCGGTACGACCCTCCGCCCTGGGGCGCCGCGGACCGGTGCTGGGCGCGGCCTGGTCGACCGTCCGAGAAATCATCGCCGATCCCACTCGCCTGCCGGCCCGGTAGTGCTGTGACCGCGTGGGTTCGCCGGGCTGGTGGCCGCCGTTCCCCGGTGCACCGGGGCGGTCAGTCGTCCATCGCGCTCGCAGCGAGTCGCCGCTCGGACAGGCGGCCGGCCACTGCTCCACGGCCGTGATGTGGACGGTCGCGGCCGGTGCCAGGCTGCGCGGACCGTGCCGGGCTTCAACTGGTTCACAGTCCCAGTGCCAGCCGGTAGTACGCCTGGTTCCAGCGGAGATCGCGCCGGAACTGCCTCGGGGTGGTGGTCTCGTCGATGAGGGCGAGCTCCAGGCGGAGCATTTCCGCCAGGTCGTCGAGGTGGTCGGAGGCCAGGGCGGTGCTGAGGACGGTGTGGTGCGGTCCTCCGGCCGTCAGCCAGGATTCGGTGGAGGTCCGCAGGTCGGGGCGGGGCCGCCAGACCGCGCGGGCGACGGGCAGTGCGGGCAGCGGGTGAGGGGGTGCCACCACGTCGATGTCATTGGCGATCAGGCGGAAGCGGTCGCCGAGGTCGGCGAGCCCGACCACCACGGCCGGGCCGGGTGCCGCGTCGAACACCAGCCGCACCGGGTCCTCCCGCCCGCCGATGCCGAGGGGGTGGATCTCGCAGCTGGGCCTGGAGGCGGCGATGGTGGGGCAGACTTCCAGCATGTGCGCGCCGAGGATGAGCTCGTTGCCGGGTGTCAGGTCGTAGGTGTAGTCCTCCATGAAGGAGGTGCCGCCCGGAAGGCCGGCGGCAGCCACCTTGAGGGCGCGCAACAGGACGGCGGTCTTCCAGTCGCCCTCTCCTCCGAAGCCGTACCCCTGGGCCATGAGCCGCTGGACCGCGAGGCCGGGCAGCTGGCGCAGTCCGCCCAGGTCCTCGAAGTTGGTGGTGAAGGCCCCGAAGCCGCCCGTTTGGAGGAAGGTGCGCAGGCCGGCTTCGATGCGGGCCGCGTAATGCAGCGCGTCGTGCCGTTCGCCGCCCGGTCGCAGTTCCGGCGCCAGGTCGTACAGGTCGGCGTACTCCTCGACGAGGGAAGCCACGTCGGTCTCGTCCGCGCTGTCGACGACCTTCACCAGGTCGTTGACGCCGTAGGTGTTGACGGAGACGCCCAAGCGCAGCTGGGCCTCGACCTTGTCGCCCTCGGTGACGGCCACGTCGCGCATGTTGTCGCCGAAGCGGGCGACCTTGAGGGTGGCCAGTTCGGATCTTGCGGCGGCCGCCCGCGCCCAGATCGCGACGCGTGCGCTCGTCTCGGGATCGGTGACGTGGCCGGCCACCGTTTTGCGGGATACGCCCAGACGGGTCTGGATGTGCCCGAACTCGCGGTCTCCGTGGGCGGCTTGGTTGAGGTTCATGAAGTCCATGTCGATGGTGTCCCAGGGCAGGGCCACGTTCGACTGGGTGTGGAGGTGCAGCAACGGCTTGCGCAGCGCGTCCAGTCCGGCGATCCACATCTTGGCCGGCGAGAAGGTGTGCATCCAGGCGATCAGCCCGATGCACCGGTCGTCGGCGTTCGCGTCGAGGCACACCCGGCGGATGGCGTCGGCGTCGGTCAGTACCGGCTTCCACACCACGCGCGCGGGAATGCCGGAGGCGTCGGCCAGCGCGACGGCGATCTGCAGCGACTGTTCGGCGACCTGCTTCAGCGTCTCCTCCCCGTACAGGCCTTGGCTGCCGGTGAGGAACCAGATGTCCTGGGCGGGGGATGTTCGGCTGGGCACATGGACTCCTGAAGGTGACGTCCCGCAACGGTGGTGAGGGCGGCGGGCGGGTGGGAATGCGGGAACGGACAACGGGGCGGGGGTCAGCCCGCGGTGTGGGTCGTGTCGCGGATGTGCCTGAGGCGGTGCAGCAGGCCACCCGTGGCGAAGTGGTCGTGCAGGCGCCGGTATTCGGCGAAGAGGGCGTCGTACGCCTCGGCCCGGGTGGCGTCGGGCAGGTAGACGGCCGGCAGTCGGCGGCCCATGGCGGCGGTGGCCGTCCGTACGTCGCCGTGCGCGCCGGCGGCTACGGCGGCGTGGATGGCCGACCCGAGGGCGGGGCCCTGGTCGGACGCGGCCAGGGAGACGGGGCGGCGCAGCACGTCGGAGTAGATCTGCATCAGCAGTTCGTTCTTGGCCAGTCCGCCGGCGACGATGAACTCGTGGACCGGTACGCCGCCTGCCTCCAGGGCCTCCACGATGACGCGCGTGCCGAACGCGGTTGCTTCGAGCAGTGCGCGGTAGACGTCCTCGGGGCGGGTCGCGAGGGTAAGACCCACGATGACTCCGGAGAGGTGGTGGTCGACGAGGACCGAACGGTTGCCGTTGAGCCAGTCGAGGGCGACCAGTCCGTGTCCGCCGACCGGCTGGCCGGCGGCCTTCCGGGTCAGCAGGGTGTGCAGGTCCTCGCCGCGCTCGGAGGACTCGGCGAGGTAGTCCGACGGGACGCCTTGGTCCAGCACCCAGGCGAAGATGTCGCCGACCGCACTCTGGCCGGCCTCGTAGCCGTAGGTTCCCTCGACGATCCCGCCGGCCACGACACCGCAGATGCCGGGGACGTCGGCGAGGACGGGGGAGTTCACGACGTGGCAGGTGGAGGTCCCCATGATGGCGAGCAGTTGTCCGTCCTCGACTGCCTGGGCCGCCGCCGCGGTGACATGGGCGTCGACGTTGCCCGCGGCCACGGCGATGCCGGGGCGCAGCCCTGTCCACGCTGCCGCCTCCGTACTGAGCGAGCCCACTCGTGATCCCAGAGCGGAGAGGGGGAATTCGAGGCGGGTGCGTGCGAAGTCGGCGAACCGGGGGTTCAGCGCGGCCAGGTACTCCTCGCTCGGGTAGGCGCCGTCCTGGTGGATGCCCTTGTATCCGGCGGTGCAGGCGTTGCGGGACTCGGTTCCGGTGAGCTGCCACACGATCCAGTCGGCGGCCTCGATCCACCGCGCGCAGCTTTCGTAGACGAGCGGGTCTTCTTCCAGGACCTGGAGCGCCTTCGCGAACTGCCACTCGGCGGAGATCCGGCCGCCGTAGCGGGCGATCCACTTCTCCCCGCGGGCGTGGGCGAGTTCGTTGATGCGGTCGGCATGGGACTGGGCGGCGTGGTGCTTCCACAGCTTGGGCCACGCGTGGGGCCGTCCGGCGAGCTCGGTCTCGGCGAGGGGAGTCCCGTCGGCCAGCGTGGGCAGGACGGTGCAGGCGGTGAAGTCGGTGGCGATGCCGATCACCGCGGCGGGA
Source organism: Streptomyces sp. MB09-01 (assembly GCF_033794505.1). Lineage (NCBI taxonomy): Bacteria > Bacillati > Actinomycetota > Actinomycetes > Kitasatosporales > Streptomycetaceae > Streptomyces > Streptomyces sp. MB09-01. The sequence continues at coordinate 60,299 of NZ_JARAYQ010000011.1, forward strand.
TCGATCCCGGCCGCCGCCAGGGCCTGCGGGACGGCGCGACGCAGTACGTCCCGCCAGTCCTGGGGGTGTTGCAGGGCCCAGTCCGGAGGCAGCGGCGCACCGCCTTGCGGCAGGTATCGGTCGATGACGCCGTGCCGGTAGGGGTGGACCGTCGCGGCCAGCTCCTGACCGTCGCGAACCCGCACCACCACGGCGCGGCCCGACAGGGTGCCGAAGTCGACACCGACCGTGTACTGCTCCGATTCCTCGGAAGGAGGGGCGGGCGCGAGGAGATGGGGTGACGTCAACTGAGAGCCTTTCGAAGGAGCCGTGGGCGGCACGCGGCGCGGCCCGGCAGCCGGAGATGCCGTCCCGACCATCCTGGCGGTCGGCGGAGGATCCGATGAGCTTGCAGTGTGAGCGCTAACAATGTCGATAGGCAAGGGGTCTGCGTGGATCATGTGGGAGACCCTCATGGTGCGGCGGCCTTCGTATACGGGGCCGCGGCTCGATATGCCTTTGATGCGCGGCGGGTTGGGGTTTCCGATTCGGGTAGGCGGGGGCGATGGTCGCGCGAACGGAGGGAGTCCGCGTTGCTGTCGCATCTGACGCGGTAACGGACAGGTAACGCGCGCAAAGGGGTTGAGAACCCGGCTTGTTAGCGCTCACAATGCGACGGCGCCCCCTCAAGACCATCCCGCTCCTGTCGCCGCGCCCCCGCCCCCGGCCCCCGCTCCGGCCCCGCCACGCCCATGACCACGGGCACAGCCCGGCATCGGCCGCGCGGAGCCTCATCCGTAGCCCCCGAAAGGACACCCGTCATGGCTCGCAGAGCAGCCCTCGTCCTCACCGTCGCCCTTCTCGCCTCCTCGGCGCTGACCGCCTGCTCGACCGAGGGCCCCGCCTCCGCCCCGGCCTCCGGCGCAAAGACGGGCTCCGGCGGCACGATCACCATGGGCTTCGCCCAGGTCGGCGCCGAGAGCGGTTGGCGTACCGCCAACACCAAGTCCGTCCAGGAGGCGGCGAAGAAGGCGGGGATCGAACTCAAGTTCTCCGACGCGCAGCAGAAGCAGGAGAACCAGATCAAGGCGATCCGCACCTTCATCCAGCAGAAGGTCGATGTGATCGCCTTCTCGCCGGTCGTGGAGTCCGGCTGGGACACGGTGCTCAAGGAGGCCAAGGACGCGGGCATCCCGGTCATCCTCACCGACCGGGCCGTGGACACCAAGGACACCTCCCTCTACAAGACCTTCCTGGGCTCGGACTTCGTCAAGGAGGGCAAGTCCGCGGGCGAGTGGCTGACCGGCGCGTACGCGAACGAACAGGGCCCGGTCAACATCGTCGAGCTCCAGGGCACCACGGGCTCAGCACCCGCCAACGACCGCAAGGCCGGCTTCGCCGACGCCATCCGCACCGACGGCAAGTTCAAGATCGTCGCCTCGCAGACGGGCGACTTCACCCGCGCCAAGGGCAAGGAGGTCATGCAGGCGTTCCTGAAATCCCAGAAGGACATCGACGTGCTCTACGCCCACAACGACGACATGGCCCTCGGTGCCATCCAGGCCATCGAGGAGTCCGGCAAGAAGCCCGGTACGGACATCAAGGTGATCTCGGTGGACGGAATCAAGGACGCCTTCGTCGCCATGACCGAGGGCAAGATCAACGTCGTGGTGGAGTGCAACCCGCTGCTCGGCGACCAGCTGATGGAGCTGGCCAAGAAGGTCGTGGCGGGGGAGAGCGTGCCGACCCGGGTCGAGACCCAGGAGGGCGTCTTCCCGCAGGACAAGGCCGCGGCCGCCCTGCCGTCCCGGAACTACTGACGCGACAGGTTTTGGTGCCGGAGGAGGCCCGGATCCGGTGCCTCCTTCACCCTCCGGAGCCCGTTCCACCACCCCACACATGAGAGGAGGGCGGATGACGCATCCGTCCACCCCGCCGGCCAGGGGCGCCGGCGGCCCGCGGCCGGTCCTGGAAGCCCACGGCATCCGCAAGCGGTTCCCGGGCGTGCTCGCGCTCGACGGAGTCGCCCTGCGGCTCTTCCCCGGTGAGGTGCACGCCCTGATGGGCGAGAACGGCGCCGGGAAGTCCACCTTGATCAAGGTGCTCACCGGTGTCCACCCCGTCGAAGGCGGCACCATCCTCGTCGACGGCCGGCCCCACACCTTCGCAGACCCCCTCCAGGCGCAGCAGGCCGGAATCAGCACCGTCTACCAGGAGGTCAACCTCTGCCCGAACATCTCGGTCGCCGAGAACATCCTCATCGGACGCGAACCGCGCCGGCTCGGTCTCATCCAGTGGTCCGCGATGCGGCAGCGGGCGGCAGAGCTGCTGACGGAACTGGACCTCGACCTCGACGTCACCAGTCTGCTCGGTTCGCACTCCCTGGCGGTGCAGCAGCTGGTCGCCATCGTCCGGGCGGTGGACGTCTCGGCGCAGGTGCTCGTGCTGGACGAACCCACCTCCAGCCTGGATCGCGAGGAGGTCGCCCAGCTCTTCACCCTGGTGCGTCGCCTGCGGGACCGCGGTGTGGCCATCCTGTTCGTCACGCACTTCCTCGACCAGGTATTCGACCTCTGCGACCGCGTCACCATCCTGCGCAACGGCCGGCTGGAAGGCGAGTACCCGATCGGGGAACTCACGCCGGTGACGCTGGTACAGCGCATGATCGGCGGAGAACTGGCCACCCTCGACCAGCTGTCCGGCCGTGCCCACGAGGAAGCGGCGGAACGGGCGGCCGGCGAGCCGTTCCTCCAGGCCCGACAGCTGACCCGTACGGGCTCGATCGAACCGTACGACCTTGACATCCATCCCGGCGAGGTCATCGGACTGGCCGGCCTCCTGGGCTCGGGCCGCACCGAGGTGGCGCGCCTCCTGTTCGGCGCGGACAGCGCGGACGCCGGCGAAGTGAGCATCGAGGGCGAGAAGGTGGTCCTGCGCAGCCCCCGCCACGCCATCGCCCGGGGCATCGCGTTCTGTTCCGAGAACCGCAAGTCCGAGGGACTGGTGGGCGAGCTCACGGTCCGCGAGAACATCGTCCTCGCCCTGCAGGCCGCCCGCGGCTGGACCAGGCCGCTGGCCCGTGCGAAGCAGGACGAACTGGCGCGGCACTGGACAGAGGCCCTGGACATCCGCCCCGCCGACCCCGAAGCGCAGGTGCGCCACCTCAGCGGAGGCAACCAGCAGAAGGTCCTCCTCGCCCGCTGGCTGCTGACCGCACCCCGGCTCCTGATCCTCGACGAACCCACCCGGGGCATCGACATCGGGGCCAAGGCGGAGATCCAGAAACTCGTGGCCCGCCTGGCGGGCGAAGGCACCGCCGTGCTGTTCATCTCGGCGGAACTCGAAGAGGTCCTGCGCCTGAGCCACCGCATCGCCGTGCTCCGCGACCACCGCATGGTGGCCACCCTCACGAACGACGACACCGTCACGCCCGAACGCCTCCTCACCACCATCGCCACCGGAACGGACTCATGACCACCCAGCCCGCCAAGTCCGGGGCGGCCGCCGCGATCGGGAGACGGGTGGCCGGCCACCGCCTGCTGTGGCCCGCGCTCGCCCTGCTCGCCCTGCTCCTCGGCAACCTCGCGTTCCACCACGACTTCTTCTCCGTCCGCGTACGCGACGGCCATCTCTACGGCAGCCTCATCGACATCCTCCAGTTCGGTGCGCCACTCGTCCTGGTGGCGCTCGGCATGACCCTGGTCATCGCCACCCGCGGGATCGACCTCTCGGTGGGTTCCACCGTCGCCATCGCCGGCGCCCTCGCCTGCGGGCACATCTCCACCGCCGCGCATCCCGGCAGCGTCGCCACCATGCTCACGGCCGTCGCCCTCGCGCTCGGCGTCGCCCTCGTGCTGGGCCTGGCCAACGGCTTCCTGGTGTCCGGGCTGGGGGTGCAGCCCATCGTGGCCACCTTGATCCTCATGGTCGCGGGCCGCGGCGTCGCCCAGCTGATCACGGACGGCCAGATCGTCACGGTGACCAGCGCCCCCTACAAAATGATCGGCGGGGGCTACTGGCTGACCTTCCCGTTCGCCGTCCTCCTGGCGGCCGCCCTCGTCGCGCTCACCGCCTTCGTCACCCGCCGCAGCGCACTCGGCATGCTGATCGAGTCCGTCGGCGGCAACCCCGCGGCCAGCCGCCTGGTCGGCATCCGGGCCGGCGGCCTGCTCGCCCTGGTCTACGTCTTCAGTGCCCTGTGCGCCGCCGTCGCCGGACTGATGATCAGCTCCAACGTCTCCAGCGCCGACGGCAACAACGCCGGCCTGTGGATCGAGCTCGACGCGATCCTCGCCGTCGTCGTCGGCGGCACCGCACTGACCGGAGGACGCTTCTCCCTCGGCGGCACCGTCCTGGGCGCCCTGATCATCCAGACCCTGTCGACCACCGTCTACACCCTCGGCGTCCCACCCGAGACCACCCTCGTCTTCAAGGCCTTCGTCGTCATCGTCGTCTGCCTCGTGCAGGCCCCGGTCTTCCGGGCCAAGGTCCTGCGCCGCCGCAGGACGACCACTCCCCGATCCCACACCACGGCGGGCGCCGCCCCGCTGCAGCAGGAGGTACGCGCATGAGTACCGGCATCGCGAGCGCCGCCGCGCACCTCACCCGCCCCTTCGCGACCGTGTCCCCGCGCACCCGCACCCGTATCCCACTGATCGTCACGGCCGTCCTGCTGGCCGTCATGTTCAGCGTCGGATCGGTGCGCTACGAGGGCTTCCTCTCGGCGCAAGTCGTGCTGAACCTGCTGATCGACAACGGATTCCTCCTGGTCGTCGCGGTCGGGGCGACCTTCGTCATCCTCACCGGCGGCATCGATCTGTCCGTCGGCTCCATGGTGGCCCTGTCGACCATGCTCACCGCCTGGCTGGTCGAGTCGCACGGCTGGCCCCTGGCCACCGTCATCCCCCTGGTCCTGCTCGTCGGCGCCGGGAGCGGGACGCTCATGGGCTGGATCATCCACACCTTCGAGATCCAGCCGTTCATCGTCACCCTGGCCGGCATGTTCCTCGCCCGCGGGCTCTGCTACACGATCAGCACCGAATCCATCACGATCAGCGACCCCACGACGGCGGGAATCGCGCAGACCCGGCTGTACGGGCCGGGAGGACTGTTCGTCTCGATCCCGGTGGTCATCGCCCTGGCCGTGCTGGTGATCGCCTTCGTCGTCCTGCACCACACGCGCTTCGGCCGCAACGTGTACGCGCTGGGCGGCAACGAGTCCTCCGCTCGGCTGATGGGTCTTCCGACGGGCTCCACCAAGATCGCCGCATACGCCGTCAGCGGCCTGTGCTCCGCACTCGGCGGCCTGTTGCTGACCTTCTACATGCTCTCCGGCTACGCCCTCCACGCGATGGGCATGGAACTCGACGCGATCGCCGCCACCGTGATCGGCGGCACGCTGCTGACCGGAGGCTCCGGTTTCGTCCTGGGCACCGCCCTCGGCGTGCTCGTCCTCGGCACGATCCAGACGGTGGTCAACTTCCAGGGCACGCTCAGCTCCTGGTGGACCCGGATCGTCATCGGTGCCCTGCTGCTCGTGTTCATCGTGCTGCAACGCCTGATGAGCGGCCGCCGCCCCGCCGCCGACTGACTCCGGCTCCGCAGCCCACCCGCCCGTGCCACCGCGTTCGCGTGCCGCGATCACAGCTTGGTCCCGGCGCGCATGCGGCGGACCGACTTCCAGGGAATGCCGTCATGGAACACGCATACGAATCTGTCGACCAGGCCGCCGAGCCCAGGCAGACGGCCGCCTGTCCGCGGACGGCCCGCCCCCTACGTCTGGACGATGGCGGAACGGGGGAGAGGTGGCGGTTCGGCTTCCCCGGCAGGGCCCGTGCCGAGGTCCATACGCGCGGCGCCCGGCTCCGTTCACTGATCCTGCCGGACCGCTGGGGCCACACCGCTGACGTGGTGCTCGCGCCCCGCGACCACGCCGCCTGCGAGGGTTCCGCACGCTACTTCGGTGCGACGGTGGGCCGTTACGCCAACCGCATCGCACGCGGCGGGCTCGTGGTCGACGGCGTCACCCACCGGCTCGCCACCCAGGAGACCGGGCACACATTGCACGGTGGTCCCGACGGGTTCGACCAGCGCCTGTGGCGGTGCGAACCCTTCCACTCGGCGCACCGCACCGGTGTCCGGCTGTTCCTGCACAGCCCCGACGGCGACCAGGGATTCCCCGGTGCCCTGAACGTGCGCCTCACCTACACGCTGGACCGCGACGACAACCTGACGATGTCGTACCAGGCGGTCGCCGACGCCCCGACGATCGTCAACCTCACCAACCACGCCTACTGGAACCTCGAAGGGGAGGGGCGCGGCAACGTCCTGGCCCACCACCTCCAGGTCGCGGCCCCCCTCTACACCCCCGTCGACGCCGAGTTGATCCCCGAGGGCTCCCACCGCCCGGTCAGCGACACCCCGTTCGACCTCCGCCGGCACCGGCGTCTCTCCGACGCCTTGACCCATACGGAGGCGCAACTGGCCCTCGCCGGCGGAGGCTTCGATCACAACTGGGTCCTCGACGACGCCCGGCGAGACGGTCCTCGTAAGGCCGCTGTGCTGTACGCCCCCGCATCCGGCCGCCGCATGGAGGTGCGCACCACGGAACCGGGCATCCAGGTCTACACCGCGCAAGGCCTGACCGGTGACATCACGGGCAAGGCAGGCAGGCCGTACCACGCCTACGCGGGGGTCGCGCTGGAGACCCAGCACTTCCCGGACTCCCCGAACCGCCCCGACTACCCGACGGTCGTCCTGCGCCCGGGCGAGCTGTACCGGTCCACCACGATCCACAGTTTCACCACGGTCACTGTCTGAGAGGGGCGGCGCCGGCCGTTTCGCGGGTCGGTGCGGTCGTCATCTGCTCACCCAGAAACGCGAAGATCTCCTCCGCCGACCGCTTCGCCATTCCCGGGGCGCGCCGCCCCGGCCCGGGCGACGTCGTCGGTGGTTCCAGTGTGTCGGCCGCACGTCCGCCCGGGCCGCCCGGCTCCCCACGGGGAGAGGCAATCCCTGGGCGGTGGGGGTCATTCCCTGGGGGGAGAGCTCCTGCGGGCCGTACTGGCGCGCACGATGAGCTCGGGCGCCACCACCAGGTGCGTCGACTCGTCGGTCCGGCCTTCGATGTGGTCCAGGAGCAGCCCGATGCTGTCGCGGCCGATCGAGGCGAAGTCCTGACGGATCGTCGTCAGCGGGGGTGGGAAGAACTCCGCCTCCGGGATGTCGTCGAAGCCGGCGACTGCCACGTCCTCCGGCGTGCGCAGGCCCGCTTCCCGCAAGGCCCGTAGCACACCGAGGGCCATCTGGTCGTTGGAGACGAACACCGCGGTGAGGCCCGCTCCCCGCCCTCGTGACGCCCGGACTCGACCCGCAAGCTGCTGGCCGGCCTGGTATCCCGACAGCGGACTCCAGTCGCCGCGCAGCAGGGGCGGCACCTCGGCGCCGGCCTCTCGTAGCGCGTCTTCCCACCCCTGCGTGCGGGCCTCGCTCTCGAGCCAGTCGGGAGGGCCTGCGACATGCCACACGGTGGCGTGTCCCGACGCGAGAAGATGTTCCGTGATCATGCGAGCGCCGAGGTTCTGGTCCAGCGACACCCCTGGCAGGTCCAGGGTGTGGCCGCCTTCCACGGTGACCACCGGGCACGGTGCTTCCAATGCCGCCAGGGCCCTCACCGCGTCTCGTTGGGGAGTGACGGCGACGATCCCCTCCACGCCCCACCCGGCGAGGTGCTGCATGGCTTCGGCGAGGGCTGTCTGCGTGGCGGTCCGAAGCGTGACGGCGGACGTCAGATAGCCGCGGTCCCGAGCCGCCTCTTGAACTCCCGCCACGGTGCTGGCGGGCCCGTGCAGAGTGGTGTTCACCGCGATGACGCCCAGCGTGTGGGTCCGGCGAGTGGCCAGAGCCCGGGCTGCCGAGTTACGGCGGTACCCGAGCTGCTCGATGACCTGTGTCACCGCGGCCCGGGTCTTGGCGCTGACGTTGGGGTGGTCGCTGAGCACCCGTGAAACGGTCTGATGGGACACGCCGGCGACGCGCGCGACGTCCGTCATCGTGGGCGCTCGCGAGACGTCTGGGAGCTGGGTCAACTCTCTTCCTTTCCTCATCGAGCGGCCTTCCCTCAAGGTACCGAACCAGCCGCGGCCCACACACATCTGGGACTGATCGGGAGATTGTCGGCGGGGTATCGATGTTGGCGTTCACATTATGCAGCGATGGCCACATGTTGTGGGCAGGAATCTTCTCGTGTCCTCTTGAGGTTTCTGCTTGTTAGCGCTCACAATTCGATCGGGGTAACTGGGATAGCTCGGGTCGCGCAGCCGCGATGCCTGGCGGCCCCCGATCAGTCCAGCCCACTCATGCGCGACTGCGGGGCCTGCCGGACGCCGGTCCCAAGAAGCCGCCGAGCATGTCGGAGAGACGGTGAGAGTGTAGTGAGCGAGACCAACCTCAAGGATCTCCGTCGCGAGGTCCTCGCGGCCAACCTGCGCATCCCGGAGGCCGGTCTGGCCACCCTCACCTGGGGAAACGTCAGCGGAGTGGACCGAGACGCCGGCGTCTTCGTCATCAAGCCGTCCGGGGTCTCCTACGCCGACCTCACCGAGGAGGACCTGGTGGCGGTGGCGCTGGAGGACGGGCGGGTCGTCGACGGGCACCTCAGGCCGTCCACCGACACCGAAACCCATCGGTGCCTCTACCGGGCCTTCCCCTCCATCGGTGGCGTCACCCACACGCACTCGGCGCACGCCGTCGCCTTCGCCCAGGCACGCCGCCCGATCCCCGTGCTCGGCACGACACACGCCGACACCTTCAACGGGCCCGTACCCGTGACGGCGGATCTCACAGCCGAGCAGTGCGCGCAGGACTACGAGTACAACACCGGACAGGTGATCGTTGCCCGGCTCGACGGCGACCCCCGTCGGGCAGACGAGGTCCCCGGAGCGCTCGTCTCACGACACGGCCCCTTCACCTGGGGCGCCACTGCGAAGGCTGCGCTGGAGAACGCCATCGTCTGCGAGGCCGTGGCGGAGATGGCGCTGCACACGCTGGCGCTGGGGTCCCGCCTCGGGGACACCTCGGAACCACCGAGGCATCTGCTGGCGCGGCACTTCACCCGTAAGCACGGACCGGACGCCTATTACGGCAACACCCCTCACGCCCCGGGCACCTGAGGCCGCGCACCGCCTCCGCGGCGCATGATCCGGCCAGAACGTCCGACTGTCGCGGCTCGGAAGACAGGGGGACCTCCCGCGCATCCGGCGACGCGGCTCACTTGCTTGCTGGGGTCGGCGAGGAGGAATGCCGCAGGTCGCCGCAGAGGGCCAGGCGCTCCAGCGGCCGTGCCCTGCGGCAGGCTACCGGGTGCCCGCAGCGCCAGCGGGGGAGGGAAGCCTCAGACGGTCGGTATGGTCCGGCCGCGTTCGACTTCCCCCACCAGCGCCCGGACATTCATCGGTAGGCCGCAGCCGCTCATGAATTCCACTACGAGTCGGAACACGTCGTCCCCGGCACCGCGCAGGGCCTGGAGCTGCGCAGCGCAGGGATGACGGCATGCTCGGGGTCGTACTGAGGCGGCTTGACGCCCAGGAGGGGTTGTCGTCGAGACCCCGCGCCTTCAGCGGCACCGGCGGCAGTTGCGGAGCGGGCATGGGCGGACCGTCGTAGCCCTTTACCTCGCCGTAGTGGGTGCCCTCCCGGACGACGAGGGGCCGCCACTCCTGGGGAGATCGTTCCCGCGGAGGGAGTGGCGGGGCTTCCGAAGGCCGTCCGAAGCGAGCGACTTGAGCTACGGCCATCAGCTCGATGCCGGGTCCGAGCTGCGTCGCGTGCGGCCCTCACGTTGTAGCCGGGCGGGTTGCCGGCCCCGCAGCGGGCCGGACGGGCACCGGCTGAGGGTTGCCGCCGCCGTCGTTGTCCATGAGGGCCGGGTCTTGTTGGTGGGCTGGTTCCCGCGGACGCACGACAGCGACGGCTTCGCACTCCACGGGGCTGCGGACCTCGGAACATGGCCTGCAGCCCGACCGTGGCCCCGGTACCCAAGGACCGGAACACCGTCGAGCGGTGCATCGACCGCGTCAAAGCTCGCGATCGGTCGCGCGTGGTCGTCCGAGAGCTGAGCGGGACCGGCCGCGGCCGGGACGGCAGCAGCCCTCCCGGTACGGCAGCAGGGCCAGGACCGCGCGTCGCGGTCCGGGCCCTGCTGCCGTGCGGTGCCGCCCTGCGGCGGCGGTGCGTCAGCTCTGCGCGGCGTCCTCGCCCGCCTGCCCGGCGCCCTCAGCTGCGGCGGCCTTCTCGCGCATCTTGCGCACCAGCTCCGCCTTCTGGTCGGCAGCACCCCGGCGGTCGAGGTTGCGGTGCGGACCGTTGTTCTGCCGTTCGGCGCGGGACAGCCTCTTGCGCTGGCCGCCGCCCTGGCCCACGGGGTTGTTGATGTTCTTGCTCACGGTCACGGGTTCTCCCGGTAATGATGTGGAGTGATCTACGGATTCATCGGTGGGGGACGGGCAGCGACGTCGATGGACGTCAGCAGGGGCCCATCACGCCCTCACTCGTAAATCGGCCTCTGGAAGAACATGACAAAGACGGTACCCGGTTCCGTCGGCCCCGCACACCAACCGTTTCGCGGCTCCGGCGTCGGCCGGGCCTTCGGCGAGCGCTTGGGGTCAGCCGTTTCCTTCCGGAATCTCAGCACCGCCAGCACCCGGCGGTGGGCGCCGCCCGCCCGGGGCAGGTCCCGATGGCCGGCCCCGCGGGCGTACTGGCCGGGGCCAACGCCCACCTCGCCGCCACTGCGCCGGGGCAGACCGGATGACGCCGCCACAGCTTCCCCTGGCGGGTCAGCCGTGGAGTCGCTCAGTGGCGTGAGCATGACGTCGTTTCGTGGCTGAGGCAGAACGCTTCGAAGGCGGAGCGAATCGTCTTCGCGTGTACGGGTGCTTTCCTGCTCGCCGAGGCCGGTCTGCTCGCAGGTCGGCGGGTGACAACCCCTTGGGACAGCCCGGGACGGAAGCAGGTGCCGGACCGGACGTGCTCTCCGGGATCTTGTACGTGCTGCACACCGGGATCCAGTGGGAGTACCTGCCGCAGGAGCCGGGGTTCGGTTCGGGGATGACGTGCTGGCGCCGACTGCGGGACTGGAACGAGGCCGGTGTGTGGCAGCGCGGCTGCACGGGGTGCTCCTGGCCGAGCTGAACGTGGCGGCGACACTCGAGACTCTTCGCACCTCCGGGCCCCAAGAAACCGAGGCTCGCGACGGGCCGTCACCGGTCGGCCGGGACCGGCCCGGCTCGAAGCACCACCTGATCACCGAAGGCCGCGGCACCCCGCCCGCCGTCCTCCTCACCGGCGGTAACCGCAACGGCGTCACCCAGCTCAAGCCCGATCGACGCCATCCCGCCCGTCCGCGGCCGCGTTACCGCGTTGGCCGAGTTGGACACCCGCGGAGACGGGCCGACTCCCTGTTCGCCGACCGCGGTTACGACCACGACATCTACCGCGACCAGGTCCGCGCCCGCGGCATCATCCCCGCCATCGCCCGAGTGGCACCGGCCTGGATCCACCGCTGGGTCGTCGAGCACACCTTCGTCTGGCTCCACGGCTTCAAGCGCCTCCGTACCCTGGGAACGCAGTCAACTCATGGTGTTGGGCGCTGTAACAGCGTGTCCCACGTGCCGTGATCTACGTGTGACGTTGCGGTCGTCCCGTCTCGCTAGACGTTCTCCCTGTCACGCTATATCTGGCGGTTCGGCTGCCCTGGCGCTCCACTACCGGTGCCGACCGCTTGTTATTCTTTCCGATCGTGCGAGCCCTCTTCCCAGGATCCTTCGACCCGGTCACTCAAGGGCACCAGGACGTTCTCCGCCGCGCCGCCCTCCTGTTCGACGAGGTCGTCGTCTGCGTGATGTTCAATTCGAACAAGACCGGCCGCTTCCCCATCCCCGAACGGCTGGACCGGCTCCGCGCGGCAGCAACTGGCCTGAGCAACGTCACGGTCGACTCCCACACCGGCGGCCTGCTGGTCGACTACTGCCGCCGCGTCGGGATCGACGTCGTCATCCGCGGAGTCCGCGACGTTCCCGACCTGGACTACGAAATGCCGATGGCCCGCATGAACCACGAACTGGGCGGAGTCGAAACGTTTTTCATCGCCGCAGACCCCGCCCTGGCCCACATCTCCTCCACCCTCGTCACTACGATGAGTCAACAGGACCGTGTCCCGAATGATGATTTGAGCGAGCTTCTTCCAGCCGGTGAGGGCGGCAGCGAGGGTGCTGAAGGCGGCGAATAGGGTTGCCCCGGCGCCGAGGCGTTCGGAGGAGTCGATGTCGCGGCGGGCGATGTGCGGGGACGAATTTTCGGCCGGGCAGGGGGAGGTAAGCGGTGGTCATAATCGCGGACCGACCGCCGGCGCGAGGTGAGCTCCGCGGTCGAAGTCACCGTCGACGTGGCGTCCGACGCTCCCTGCACGGTCATCAACACCGCCAGCCTGAACCTGTGCCCCGACCCGGCAGGCCGGGGCGTAGGTGGATTAGTGGTTGAACGTCTGCGAGCGGTGCGGGGCCAGGGCGGACGCCCGCCAGATCCGGGAGATGGCCGACTGGGACATCCCGGTCGCCGCGGCCATCGACCTCGTCGACCAGTGCGTCGCGTTCTTCGGCGTCTCTTCCAGGGTTTTGACGATGACCCGCTCGACATCCGCATCGGTGATCTTCCGTGGGACACCAGGACGCGGGTCGTCACACATGCCCTCCAGACCGCGGTCGAGGAACTGCCGCCGCCAGGTCCGGACCGTCTCTGGAGCGATCCCCAGACGCCGCGACACCTCCGCGATCGAATGCCCCTCCGCGGACTCGAGTACGATCCTGGACCGTAACGCCAACGCCTGAGCCGTCGAACGACGACGCACCCCCCTCGAGCACAGCCCGCTGGGCATCGGTCACAGACAACGGCGGGATCTTCGGTCCAGGTCGACTCACGCCTAACCAACAACGAATCTCTGACTCAGGTCACTAGTGGTGCCCCGCGTTAGTTCGTGGAGGGGTGCAGGGGATGGTCAGGCGGGGGTGCCGAGGTAGAGGCCACCGGCGCAGTTGAGGCAGTCTTCGGGACTGCCGGAGGGCAGCCCTGTGGACAGGAAGTTGTCCTGGTAGCCGCCCTGGCTTGCGAGGTAGTTGGCCCGCCATCGCCGCGCAAGCTGCGGGGACCTGCTTCGCGCCGGTCTCAGCTTCGCAGGTCGGGCGGATCCTGGCGGATTCGGACCTGAAGCCGCACAAGGTCCGCGGCTGGCTCACCCGCCGCGACACCCCCGACTTCTGGGAACGCGCGGCGGACGTGTGCGCCCTTTACCTCAACCCGCCCGAGGGTGCGGTGGTCCTGTCAATCGACGAGAAGACCGCGATCGCCGCCCGCTCGCGCCGGTATCCCGGGCGCCTCGCCGCCCCCGGCGCGTTCGCTCGCCAGGAGTTCGAGTACCGCCGCCACGGCACCGCTTCCCTGGTTGCCGCCTTGGACGTGACCAGCGGCGAAGTACTCACCGAGGTGATCACCCGCAACGACGCGGTTACCTTCACCGCGTTCCTGGACCAGCTGAACCGGGCCATCGCCCCCGACAAGGAGATTCACGTCGTGCTCGACAACGGCTCCTCCCACACCGCCAGACACACGAAAGCATGGCTGGCCGCGCACCCGCGCTGGCACGTCCACTGGACCCCACCGCCCGCCTCCTGGCTCCACCAGGCCGAGCTGTTCTTCTCCGCCCTGACCCGCCGGGTCCTGCGGCACGGCGACTTCGCCGCCCGTGACGACCTGATCGATAAGCCGGAGGCATACACGATCGGGCACAACGAGACAGCCAAGCCATACCGCTGGACCTACGAAGGCACCCCACTCAAGACCGCTTGATCAACGACTTCTCGGCGCAGGACTAGCATGTCGCCGTGCCGAATGATGATCTGACGATCCGCCCCGCCTGCGTGTCGGACGGTCCCGCGTTGATCGCGCTCGATCGGGCCGGCTGGTCCTGGCTGAGCGACGTCATGCCGCAGCGGGCCGAGGACGCATCGATGTTCGACGAGCGGCACGGGGTAGAGCCCTTCCTGATAGCCGAGCTCGCCGGCCGGGTGATCGGCTACATCCGCCAGGTCCCGCCGACCCCGCTCGCCAGTAACCAGCACGTTCGGCAGATCCAGGGTCTGCAGGTGTCCCCTGACGTCCGCGGTCGCGGGGTCGGGCAGGCCCTGGTCGAGGCCGCCTGCATGGCCGCCCGTGCCCAGGGCGCCCGCCGGATGTCGCTGCGCGTACTCGGGCATAACATCCCAGCGCGGCGGCTGTACGAACGGTGCGGGTTCCAGGTCGAGGGCGTGCTGCCGGAGGAATTCCTGCTGGACGGCGCGTACGTGGATGACGTCCTGATGGGCCTTCGGCTGGACGACTGACCTCTCCAGCCCTGGCACCAGCCCAGCTCTACTCAGATCGCGCTGGGCGCAACCACATATGGACGCCCCTCCACGAACTTCTGCGGAGCAGCGCTAGGCGGTGTCTGATGGCTCTTGCCCGGATGGTGGATCTACTCCCGTTGCGGGCAAGAGTCGGCCATGGTGCGTCGGCATGAACTGACGGATGCTCAGTGGGATCGCATAGCCCCGCTGCTCCCGGAGACCGGCGCCCCAGGCGGTCGGTGGGCCGATCACCGGACCGTGGGCAACGGGGTGCTCTACCGGACCCGGACCGGGATTCCATGGCGTGACCTGCCCGAACGCTACGGATCCTGGCAGACCGTCTACGAACGCCACCGCCGCTG
>NZ_JARAYQ010000120.1:0-24153 GCF_033794505.1 Streptomyces sp. MB09-01
CACCCACCCCGGCCACCACCCGGCCACCGACAACGAAAAGGGGCTGCAGCCATGAGCTCGCTGCTGAACGAGAGCGACCTCCTCCACGAAAGCACCGTGGTGTGGCTGGAGAACCCAGACGATCTCGACTACGTGCGCCAAGCACTCGACAAGACCGCCCGCCGTCGCGGCAAGCCCCGCTACGCACGAGACGGCCGCATGGTCGGATACAGCGAACTCGACGAAAACGCCGAAGCCGATCCCGACAGCGGCCTGCAACTTCGACGCGTCTTCTTCCTGCTTCCGCACGACCGGGACACCGAACCGGACGGCCTCTACCAGGAAGGCGCCCCCGGCGAAGCGGTCGACCCACGAACCATCGAGCCACGCCGGGTAGGAGAGAAGACTCCCCGCTCCCAAGGCGGCCCCGGCGCGGCGATAGCCGCCACCGCAGTCAAGACCGCGTAGTTCTGGCCCAGAACTACGCCTGGTACGGCTCTCCAGGACGCAGGAGCATCTGCGCCCGGCCGAGTCGCCTCCCAGGTGCGGATGCGGCCACGGTTCAAAGCCCGGCGGCAGGTCTTCGCCCGACTCCGGGAGACAGAGGGCGCGCTCTTGCGCGCGGACGGCCGAAACAATGGCGCGGTCGGAGGCTACGACCGGGCCGCGTACCAATTCCACGTCCCCCCACGTCCTGGCCGAACTCGGGCATCGAAGCTGCCCACGCCACCTGGGTCGCCTTCCTTGACGACACGCGGCTCTGTCCAACGCGCTCGGTGACAAGCACTTCTCCGCGCTGCGCGCCCACGTCAAGACACAGCCCGGCACGTGGGTGAGGTGTCAGAGGGCCTCCATCCCGTCTTGGAAGTCCGCGGCCCACCCACGGTAGATCTGCTCTGCCAAGGCAAGCGTCGGCACGGTGACCAGGACCGTGGTGGCCGAGCGCTCTCTGGCAGTCTCACGCGCCGAGGCAGTCGAAGAAGCGTTCCCTCAGCACCCGGACGCTGAGATCATTCTCAGCTTCCCCGGCCTCGGCACCCAGCTCGGCGCCCGAGTACTCGCCGAGATCGGCGACGACCGACAGCGGTTCGCCGACGCCCGCGGCCTGAAGGCATACGCCGGCGCCTCGCCCATCAGCCGGGCGTCCGGCAAGAAGTCCAGCATCACTCGCCGCTGGGTGAAGAACGACCGCCTCAACCACGCCGGCTACCTCTGGGCGTTCTCTGCGATCACCGCCTCGCCCGGCGCTAAAGCCCACTACCGGCGACGACGCGACAATCACGCAGACTGGCACGCCGCCGCCCAGCGCAACCTCTTCAACCGCATGATCGGCCAGCTCTACCACTGCCTCCAGCAGGACCAGCGATACGACGAGGCCCTTGCCTTCCCAGCTCCGCCGGACGAGGTGGGCACTGCGGCCGCCTGACCAGAGACCGCCTACTGGCCTGAGGACCGCACCCAGGGAGCGAAGCGCTGATCGGGGCCCGCATCCTCGCGCCAGTACCGCAGGACGGTTTCCTGGACGATGTCGAGCCGCTCTGCGGCGATGAGGCACGAGACCGGCTCTTGCCCGCCTGCATCGGCCTCAAAGGTGACCACGACGGCCGGCTCCTCGCCGAGCTGACGAGTGACTTTCAGGACCTCGTCCAGCGTCGGTGCGCGGAAGACCGGATCGTGAAAGGCGGATGGGCAACTGACGACGAACGGATCGCCGAAGACGAGCTCCAGGCTGTGGTAGTAGGACAGGTCATGGCCAGCGGCAAGCCTGAGCTGCCCGCCATCCCAGGCGACGACGTCCCAATCCCACCAGGACCCTTCAGGGAGCTGGATCGCAGCATGCGGTCGTTCGACGTGCACCCTCGGCCCCCTCACCCCGTTCGAACAGAACGACAGGCTACACAGCGGCCTGAGGCCCGCAGCTTGACGAGTTAGGACCCTGAGGTGTCTCGTACGCGGTATCGCGGAGGTCCTCGGTGTGCGCGCTCGGGCCGCCGGGCAGCTGGCGGCTTCGGTGGACCTGGGAGCGGTCGGCCAGGGTGACGGTCATCGTGATCGTCCTGGCCGCCTGGCGCCGGGTCCGCAGCCGGTCGCCTAGTTCGACCGCCAGCGACAGCAGCGCGGCGCGGACGGCCCTCGGGGGAGAGGGCGTCGAGGGCGAACCGCCGCTGCGCGGTCGTGCTGTGCGGGAGCTCCGCTGGTACCACCATCCGGCGGTCGATGCCGCGGGCCACTTCGCGCAGATGCCGGCCCGCCCGCCCGCCGAGGACCCGCTGAACGGTGGCCTCCGGCAGCTGCGCCAGCAGACCGATCGTGTGTACCCCGAACTGGATCAGGCGCTGCTCCTGGGTACGCCCGATGCCGTAGAGCTCCCCAACCGGCCGGTGGTGCAGGAACGCGGCCACCTGCTCCGGCGCGGCTCCGGCGGCGACCAACCCGCTGCGCAGGGCGTCCCGGGAGGCCATCGGGCCACCGACCAGGTCGGGCCGACGCCGATCACCACCGGCAGCCCGTACAGCGCCATGGCCCGGGTCCTGATCATCAGCCCGAGTTCGGCCGGGTCCCGGTCGAAGAAGCGGATGCTCCCCGACACGTCCGCCACGAGCACCGATGGCGGGACCTCCTGGACCACGGGGGTCACGTCCGCCACCAGGCCGAGGAGCAGCCGGTAGATCACCGGGTCCACGTCCAGGGGGCAGCGCAGATGCAGGATGGGGGAGTCGGCGCTCGTCGGTTCCCTCTGCTCGTCGTCTACGGCGACACCCCCTGTAGCCATCGTATCGAAAATTTATTCGAACAGGCACGCCGGAAAGCGGAACGGGAGATTCGAACAATAGTACGATGTTGGGGTGATCTACAGAACCCTGCCCCGCCGTGCCACCCCGCGCACACCGGGCCGCACGGAGCTGCCGGCCTGGGAGACCGGCATTCCCGCGGAAGGCCTCCAGCCCCACAAGGAGGCGTAGGCGATGCCAGCCGGACGCGACATCGACTGGCTCCTGCCGCCCGACATCGAGCGACTGCGGACGCTGGAGCGCTGGTGCCTGGTTCTGCTGGAGCTGATCCGCGGCCGCATCGCCGATATTGAACGCCGGGACCGCGTCACCGAAGCGGCCCGCAACGGGCCGGCCGTCACCCCGCTGAACGAATGGAAGCTGGAACACCCCATCGGCAGGGGAGGGCGCATGCTCGCCCATACCGCCGACTGCCGCCTCGCCTCAGGTCGGACGCGGCCCACCACCCGCGAGCAGGCACTCGACGCCCTCCGCCAGCCCCAGGTCGAAACCTGCTCGATCTGCCCCGCTGCCCAAGAACTCGGCGTCACCGACCCCTGAGCCCACTGCGCGCGCCCGGCGCCGGAACGGCGATCAGCCGGCCAGAGATCGGGCCCGGGACCTGGGCAGCCGATCGGGCAGAGCCCCGCCATGCAGACCGCCCCGAGAATCACACCAAGCGGAATGCCCGGCGCACCGCGCGAACGCGTCGGGCGAGAAGCCTGTGGTTGCATGGGAGCGGGTTGGGGCTGGGCTTCAGAGCCCGGATGTGCGTAGTGCTCCGACGAGGAAACCCGATCCGATCACGACGAAGAGGGCGCCGATCCCGACGAAGAGCCACCACAGGAGGCTGCTCTCGGCCGGGAGCGTCCAACGGGTGGGCTTCGCGGCGTCGTAGCGGACCTCGACCCGGGTACCGACGGCCAGGGTCCTGTCCCGGGAGCGGGCTATGTCCGTCCTGGTTTCCATCGCCCGGCCATCGGCGGTGGTCCAGGCGATGACCGGGTGGTACACGGTCGTGCCGGAGCTTCGGAGGGTGATGGTGCCGCCCTCACCCGGCCCCTCCAGCTTCGTCGCCGCGAGGCGGACCACGACGCCGTGGGCCCGAGCCCCCCGCCGGACCAGAGCGCGCACCTGCCACACCTTGCGGTACGCCGCCGCGCCGATGACGGCTCCGGCCGGGATGAAGATCAGCGCAAAGAGCCAAAGAACCTGGGACGTGCTCATGTCGGCTTCTCGATTCGCGGCAGACGTCGACGGATGGGCGACGTGCACCCTCCGCCGCTGCTTCCCGGCGGCCGCAACGCCGGAAGCCGTACGCCTTGCAGCAGTTGATCACACATTCCGCCGCGGCCACGACCCCAGGCCCCCGCCCCCGGCGGGGGTCAGCTCTTGCGGGTCAACGGCTGGTCCGCGAAGCTCACCCCGGACTCCACACGCCCGCCCCGGCGCCGCCGGGACCGGAAGAGGGGGACGGCCCCGGCCTGGTCTTCGAGTGGCGGCTGCCCGACGACGGCCGCCCGGCCGAGGCACAGGCCGCGGCGGCGGTGGAGCGGCTGGAGAGCACCGACCCCACGACATACGCCACGCTGACGGGCGGGAACCGGGAGCTGGCCGAGTCCCTCGGCTACGCCTGGCCGCGGCGGAATTAGTCATCACGCATCTGGTGCCGGCGCCCGGGCTCCTACGTCTTCCCGCGCACCGAGCGTCGGCCAACCGCTGCGCCCGCACACCGCAGTTGGGAACGCCAAGGCGGCTGATCGGCCGTAAGTCACAGGACTGTAGCCTGCGCATGGTCGTCGCTGCGACCCTTCCCTTGCCGTATCTGATCCACGATCGCGCGCAGTTCCGGGTCTGGGGCGCCGTGCTGCTGGGCGTCGAAGAGGCGTTGTGCGTAGGCGGGTGGGAGGTGGACGGTGAGGCGGCGCATGCGGCCGTCGTCGGTGGTGCCGATGGGTGCGGTGTACCCGAACCGGGCCCGGACGACCGGCAGCTTCTCGCCGCCATGGAGCACCACAAGCAGGTCGACCCGGGGATGGCGGCCGTGCTGGCCGCGATCAAGGCCACCGTCAAGGGCGGCATCGGCAAGCTCCGCGAACGCCCCCAGGGACGCCAC
The DNA here is from genome assembly GCF_033794505.1 of Streptomyces sp. MB09-01. Taxonomy (NCBI): domain Bacteria; kingdom Bacillati; phylum Actinomycetota; class Actinomycetes; order Kitasatosporales; family Streptomycetaceae; genus Streptomyces; species Streptomyces sp. MB09-01. The sequence goes on from NZ_JARAYQ010000120.1 coordinate 4,867, forward strand.
TACCGCGACGGCGAGCGGTGGCCCGCGCTGGAGCGGCCGACCTGGCGCCCCGACATCAGGGCAGCCATCATCTCCAAGGCGCGGGCGAACATGTCCGGAGTGACGCCGAGGTCGGCGAGTGTGTCGGCGTAGGCGGTCTTGAGGCGGTCGTGCCACGGGTCCAGGTACGCGCCCGTCTCTCTGCGCAGGAACGCCTCGATGGGGGAGACGTCGTGGCCGAGCTCCTGGGCGTAGGCGAGGGTGTGGGTGTGGTACCAGGCCGGCCCGGTCGGCCGCTGCCCGGACGGGGTGAACGGCGAGGGCAGACGCGGGTCCAGCTCGATCCCGGACAGGTCGACCAGCCAGCTGCCGGGGATCTTCTTGTTGAACTTCGGCGCGTGGAAGTGGTCGGGTGCGGACAGGCCGACGACCAGGCGGGCGGAGGCGGCGAGGAACGCGGTGTTCAGGTCGAGGCCGACCGCGTACGGCAGCAGGCACTCCTCATCCGACAGCAGCTGCGGGTCCCGCACCCACTGGAACGCCTCCTCGTCCAGGAACCAGCCCGCTCGCTGTCCAACCTCGGCGTCCGGTTGTCAGACGTAGAGCGTCGCGCAGAAGCCCTGACACCCACCGAGCAGGCGGTGGAGATCTACCGCAGGCTGGCCGCTGGCAACCCCTCCGCCTACGAGCCCGACCTCGCCCGCTCGCTGTCCAACCTCGGCTCCCGGTTGTCAGACGTAGAGCGTCGCGCAGAAGCCCTGACACCCACCGAGCAGGCGGTGGAGATCCGGCGCAGGCTGGCCGCCGACAGCCCCGCCGCCTACGAGCCCGGCCTCGCCCGCTCGCTGTCCAACCTCGGCATCTGGTTGTCAGACGTAGGGCGTGGCGCAGAAGCCCTGACACCCACCGAGCAGGCGGTGGAGATCCGGCGCAGGCTGGCCGCCGACAGCCCCGCCGCCTACGAGCCTGACCTCGCCACCTCGCTGGCTGTCATGGCAACGCTCACCGCGATGGAGGGTGACCCTTCCGAGGCTCTACGACTAACGGCGGAGGCTGCGGAGCTCTACCACCGTCGTATCGCCACGACGCCCACCCTGCTCCCAGAACTTCATGCCGTGCTGGAGCTACAAGCATTGGTGCTCGACGAGCTTGGCCGCCGGGAGGACGCGGAGACAGTGCGCCGCTGGCTCGGGGAAAATCCGCTCCCACCCGATTCTCACAATTGAATCTCGAAACCGGCGCGTTGTGCGAGGCACTTCTGAGAGACAGCCGCCATGGATCTCACGCCCGATCAGGCCGCATTGGCGGTAGAACGCCCAACTGCCCGAACTGTGAGGCGCCCGCCGGCAGCGCCTGCCGGACCCCAGTCTCTCGTCGTCGCCGAAACCGAGGTCGACACCGCCCAGATCGCGATGAAGAACGGCGATCAGCTGTGGTTCGCCGGTCCCCATGCCGCAGGACTGGCGGTCGGACGCCTCCTGCCCGGCGCCGCAGCGCCCCAAGGCCGCTTCGCCCTCAAACGACGCCGCGCCCGCGCTCTGGCCAAGTCCGAACGCCAACCATCCGAGCACCTTCTCGACCCCGCCCAGCTGGAACTCTACCCGGCCCCGCCCCGGGATTGGACCCGTCTGGACCCCAGCACGCCGCCCGCCCTCACCGCTGCAGCAGACAGCCTGGTCACTGACTTCACCTCCTACATGCGCAGCCGGGGATGGAACACCGACTTCTTCAACGGCAGCATCCGAACCCTGCGCATCGTGACCGGGCACCTCGGCGCCGAGGCTCCCATCCAGGAGTGCGACATCCGGGCCCTGGCCTCCATGAGCGCCGACCTCCAAGGCGCCCGCGTCATCAACTACCTCCGCCAACGCGGCCTGCTCGCCACACAACCGCCCACCGACCCCTGCATCGCCCGCGCCCGGCACCACGCCACCGCCATTACCCGCCCGGCCTTCTCCACCGCGGTGCACACCTTTATCGACGTACTCCTCGGCCAGGGCAGCACCTCCAGCCGGGCCCGCAGCCCCAAGACCGTCGAGAACTACGTGGGCGCCATCCTGGCCACCCTCGAAGTGTGGATCGCCGACGGGATCACCGATCCCCGCGAGATCAGCAGGAAACACATCGAGGACGTCCTGGAGCCGCTCCGCGGCGACCAGGCCCGCCGCCTGCACACCGCACTGCGCTCCTTCTTCAGGGCCCTCAAACGCGAACGCCTCGTCTTCCGAGATCCGGCTCGCAGCGCCTCCCTCACCAGCAGCCGATCCGTGCCGACGGCGCTGCCCTCCGACCGCATCGCCAGTCTCCTGGACCGCCTCGGCGACCCGCGCGACCGCCTCATGGTCGCCCTCGTCGCCGTCTACGCCCTCCTCCCCGGACAGCTCGCCCACCTCCGGCGATCCGACCCTGACAGCTCCAACCCCCACTTCTTCGTCACCCGCAATACCGCCGTCGACGACTCCGGCCCGCCCATCAGCGCTGGCGTGGTCCAGTTGCTCTTCCAGCGAGTCGGCCTGCCTGCCAGCCGGCTGCGCGTGGACCGCATCGTCGACGAGGCACGCCACAGCGCCGACCCCGTCCGATTGATGGAGCTCTTCGGTCTGTCCAACCTTTCTGCCACCCGCTATGTCCTGTCGGCACACCCGGAAAGGAAGACCAGCCCTATCGTCCCGTAAGGCGCCGCTGTGAGGGAGGCCAGGGGCAGGGCGGTAAATGTTTTGAGAGTTTCCGTTGGAGCCCGTGCTCGTTGAGGTGCCGAGTTCAAGGCGGTCCAGTATTTGAAGGATGCAGTCAACTGGGCGAGTTTCTGCAGATCCAGTGCAGTGACTCATGAAAAACGCCAGAGGCCCGACTGGGCATTCCCAGCCAGGCCTGGGCGTTTGTGCGGCGGTCCTCACCGACGAAAGGAGGCCACTGAGCGGGTCCGCCCCACTGCCTTGCCCGGGGTCTTTCTGGCTCCACCTTCGGACCAGCCCGCACTGCGGACTCCAGGGGCAAAGGGGGTACGCAGCCGGTCCTCTGCCGAGTCAGGTCAGGAGAACCTGACTGCCTTCCACTGCTGGAGGACGGTGTCGACCGCAGGGATGCGCCGGCCGCTGGTCGCGTCGTGGCCTGCGAAGCGTCGTTACAGAAGTCAGGGTCGTGGACGGGCCCCAGCGAGCTGGCGGCGCCGCCTCGGGAAGACAGTGTTCCAACTCTGAGCTACTCTCCTGCGCCAGCTCACGGCCGCGCCGCCAGTAATCGAGGGTGCTTAGATAGTCAATGGATATACGCGTACGCTCACGTCCGGCATGAGGATCTCCCAGGTTGACGATGATGCCATCGGAACCACCGTTTCCACTCCAGCCGGAGTCTCGATCACGCCATCTGTCAAGGCATCGCCCAGCCATTCAATTCGGTGGGCCAGAATGGACAGTATGGCCAAACCGGTCTGAGGTGCTGCGCCGTGAAGGCCGTTGGCTGTGAAGAACTGAGCCCGGGGTGGGTTTTGATTTCTGTCAAGCACAACGACTTTCTCATCGAGGCGCAGAGGACGTCCTAGCATTTGTCTCAGCTTTTGCATACTAAGAAGGCGTGGAGCGTCGATGAGCAGATAGTCGTTGAGTAGGCGGCAGCGCACGACCTCAAGACCATCGATGATGTCGTTGCTAACTCGTAGCATGTCGGCGGTCACGGACCAGGATTGAGTGACTTTGTAGCCGAGTGGCAGCTGGTATGCGGCCGTCCGCGCAGTGACGGCGGCGCCGTCGCCTACGACTTCGAAATGAGCGATTATCTCATGATCGTCTTTCAGTATCTCCCTGTGGGCGGACACCCCTCCCAGCGCTGCCACGGAGTTTCCGCAGAAGACAGCGGTTGCCTGGGAATCGCGGATTTGGAAGCACCGGCAGCGGTTGCGGTCTGCGGGATGGCCGAGTTGGTCGGTTTCAAGAAGAATCATCTTCCCGCGAGCAGCCGGGGCGGGGTCGCGTAGACGGGAATCCAACATGCGGGCCACAGCCTGAGCGTCGTGCGGTTGCCAGTCGTCGAGCGTGGGCCAGTCGCTGGGCAGGATGAACGCAGTACCAACGGTGCGGAGTGATCCTGCACGGTATGTTTCAAAGGAAAAGCCTTGCCCTGCGGTTGGCATCAGTGCCCTCTCTTGCCCTTGGGCGCACCCCAGCGGGCGTCGAAGATTGCCACGCGACACACCACTCTTCTACCAGAAGATGGCGACCAGTATGCCTAGTATCTAGGCGTCAGCGTTGATATGCCGCAGAGGAGAGGGTAATGACCGAAAAGATCGATCCCATCAGCTTTGAGCTGCCGCGGGAACAGGCCAACGCTCTGGAGATCCTGGCCGCCGAGCGCAAGGTTCGGATGACCGGCCAGGTGCTGGATGGACGGCTCGTGGTGGACGCGGTTTCCTTCGCCAACGAGGAGTTCACCCGTCCGATTTTCGTGCCTGTCAACGCACCCTTCGCCACGGCGCGATGAATGTAATCGCCGAGCTGACCCTGCGTGACCTCGGCGCGACTGTACCGGGACAACTGTCCCGGTACAGTCGCGCCCTAGAGGTGGCATGTTCGACCGCGCCGCCGCCGTACGGCACAAGGCGCTACGGCGAGATTTATCGAAGCGCCGCCTCGGACCCCGCTTGGATCGTTGAATCCCTGATCACCAGCGCCGAACGGGAGGCGGATGGTGCCGGTCGCCTGTGGAGTTTGGCGGCCTGCACGGAGGACAGGGGCATCGCCGATCTGGTCAAACAGCACGCCATCGACGAGGCGCGCCATGCTCGTTGGTACATCGCCGTGCTGGACCTTGTGTTCCCCGGTGCTGTCGATCCGGCTGTCCGTACTCACCTGGACGCGGTTCCGCCGGAGTATCACCACGGCATGGAAGCCCGATCCGTTCCTGATTCGCCGTTCGCGCACCCGGTCACGATCGACGATCTCGTGCAGATGAACATCGCCGAAATCCGCACAGCCGTCAATCAGCGGCTGCAACGGCCCGTCTTGCTGGCCTATTGCGATCCGTCCCGACGCGACAAGCTGACTGCCTTGCTGGATCGCCTTCTGCACGACGAGGTCCGGCATGTCGGCTACAGCGCTGAGCTAATCGAGAGGCTGAGCGCCACTGATCCTGCAGCACTGGTTGAACTCATGCTGTCCCGGATGCGGGACTTCAACGAAATCACCTGCGCCGAGGTCGAGGGGCTTGTGTTCCCGCTGCACTGTTCCCGCGAGGAGTGCCGCAGCAGTGCTGTTTGTAGCAACACTGGACGGACTGACACGCCCCCGCAGGGCCGTTGAATCCAAGTGCAGCGGTGAGGCGGAGCAATTTTGGACCTGGGTGAGGTTGAACAGTGGAGCCGTACGGCGGGGGTCTCTGGGCCTCAATTCCTGGTCGTTTATGAGGAGTCGCTAAGCCTCGCTGTATTGCGGCTGATCCACACTGCCCATCGCGAGCGTTTCCAAGGGCCGAGCGCGGTGAAGCAGGATGGAGAGGGAACGTGGCGGCTGGTCACCGGGGCATCCCACACTGCTGTGAGCATCCCGGTCACTGCGCCGCTGCCGCTGGATCGCCTCGAAGCGGCCGGCCCGCCAGCGCAGTGGACGCATGACGGGTGGCGGACGGTCAACACGGCAGGTGAGTTCCTGGAAGCACTCCGACATGCCTGGCCTCAGGCGGAGTCCACCTTCGACCGGATGTCTGAGGACTTCACCAACAGTCTGGCCAATCTCATCCTGACACGCTTGCTCTTCCTGAAGCGGCGCCTGGACGCGCCCATGGTCGAACCGGCCTGTGGCGGTCACAACTACTATCCCTTCCCTGCCCTACGGAGTCCCGTCTCTCTGGCCGATGCCGTCGAGTGCTCCCATGTCACCGGCGAAACCATGCGGATGCCGTTGGTGCGATTGCGTCAACACCACTTCGTATCAGTGGCCCACGCTGATGAAGCAAGCTGCTGGCAGGCATGGTCCGGTAGCGAGGACACGTGGCTCCCAGGAACGATTCCGGTGCACCCCTGGCAGTGGGGCGGCTCAGCAATCCTGCGCGGAGCCTGCGACGTGGGACTCGTCGAACCCCTGGGAACGGGAGTGGTGGCGACTCCGCTGGCATCGCAGAGAACCTGCCGGGTAGAGGCGACCCGACATGACGTCAAACTGCCGATTGACGTTACGTTGACGGCGGAGCGAAGGTTGCTGTACCCCCTTAACGTCCGCAATGCTCCGATGGTCTCCGCTTTGGTGAGATCGGTGCATGAGGCGAGCGGCGACGAGGCGGAATCGGCCATTGGCTTTCAATACGATCTAGCCTCGCTACTGGCGACGGATGACGTGATCGGTAGCCATGTGGCTGCCATTATCAGACAACCGTTGTCATCGTCGAGCGGTGCCGCCGTGGTGCCCGCCCTCCTGTTGTGGAGCGCACCCTGCCTCGCCAAAGGACTTCTCGACATCGGGTCTGGTGCCTCTGCGGTAGATTTTTTCGGCCGGTACTGCCGACTTGTGATGGAAGAGCCGGTGCGATGGTATGCCAGATGGGGGCTGGCATTTGAACCACACCTGCAAAACTCGTTGATCGAGATCCGCAACGGCAGAGCAGTCCGGATGATTCTGCGAGACCTGGACGCCACGATCCTCGACGCCGCACGGGTTCCGGCGCTGCTGAGCAAACATGGACTCCAGCTGGATCCAAGAACCTGGAACGCAATGGCGCCCACGCGTGACGGGGCCCGTAGGTTGCGGCACAGCCTGCACTACGCACACCTTGGCGAGGTGTGCACCTATCTCGTACGCCGACACGGCGCTGACCCCGCTGAGCTAGCCCGCCAAGTCGATGTGACCTGGGATTGCCTGCTGCGCGATCACAGCGGCGCGACCCGGCATCGCATCGACGAGCTGCGTCATCTCTCCTTGCCTGTCAAGCAGTTGCTGGCTCTGCGAATGAGACGATCCATGGAAATGCAATGGGCATGCAGCTGAGGGAGACGATGCGGCCTTTATCGGACGACGAGGCATTTGAACTGGTCGAACTCGGCGAAAGCCTGCTGAACCAGCGCTCATACAGCCCCGACGCTGATCTACACCGTGGGCACGGCGCAGGTTGTGAACGGTTCGGTGGTGCCCGGCGAGGCCAGCGCTTCCGCCCTGGATCGGCAGGTGACAGTCCGGGCACCCGTTGCGCCCACTCATCCCCGGCCAGCAGTCCGGCCGGGTGAGCGGGTGCGGACCGTCGGCGGCGCGACTCACGCCCGGACCGCGTCCGCGTACCGGCCCTCCAGGGCGGCGCCACCCTCGGGGTCGTCGTCCTGGTCTTCGGGGCCGCCGTGGACGGTACAGACGGTGTCCGGGTGCTGGCCGGTGGTGCTGGTGTGTGCGATCCGAGGATCGGTGACGTTGTGGACCGCCGGCCACGCCGGAGGCATTGCAGCCGTAGTACGGGCAGCCCACAAGCAGGTCGAAGCCGAGGTCGCCGTCGACGTCAGTGCGCAGGACGAGGACCAGGCGGTCGGGGCCGAGGCGGATCTCACCGATGCGGTCGCCTCCGGCGAGCGGCGAGTTGTCCCGACACTGCCACAGCGGCAGCACGTCCGCGCCGAAGAAGCGGCGGACCAGTAGCAGGTCACCCAGGCCGGCGTTGCCGTCCCAGCCGACGTTCGGCACCGGTACCCGCTCGACCATGCCGCCGCGCCAGAGACAGGGATCGGTCCTGCGGCGGGCTGGCTTCTGGACCTGGGCTTCACAGAAAATCGCAGCGAACCTACGTCAGATCACACACGGCGAAAGGCAGTCTGCTACCGGTTCCCGACCATAGCCCTCCAAGATTTGTCGAACTCGTTGGCAACCGGTCGTCGGAGACAGCATGATCGAGGCCGCCATCTGCGACGGCGACATCGTCACCGTCCGGCGCCAAGACAGCGCCGACCACGGCGACATTGTCGCTTCTCTGGGGGAGGACTGTGGCACAGCACGGTTCGGTGAGGAACGGTGCAGCTCAGCAGCTACGGGAACGACCGTAGCGTGCACTACAGGTGTGGTGCTATCGCTGGATCGGGTGAGTGGGAGGCGACTCGATTTGGCGTGTGCCGTCGTCTGAAGGCCGCCCCCACAGGCGTATGAGCCGAAAGGGTGTGGACCCTTTCAAGGGAAAAGGGGTGCGGGAGAACCGCACGCACGGTTTGAAGTGGCGGGGGCTGGAAACGGAGCGGAAGCCACCGCGCCAGTCCCCGACCCTACTAGCCGCAGACGGGCCCGGCGGACCGGCCTGGGAGGTATGCCGTCCGTTCTTCGGGAGTGAGGTCGCGGTCGACGGTGCGACAGATCTTCTCGATCGCCGCGGCGGGTTCTGGGAGGGCGACATCGTACAGCTGCACTGTCTTGTCCATGCCAGCGGTGGCAAGGGTCTTGCCGTCGGGGCTGAAAGCCACCGCACTCACCGCATCGCTGTGCCTGGTCAGGATGGTGCGGGTCCTGCCGGTGGTCATGTCCCATAGCCGCGCGTCCAAGTCGTGGCTGGCGGTGGCGAGGCTTTTGCCGTCGGGGCTGAAGGCCACCGCACTCACCAAGTCCTTGTGCCCGGTCAGGGTGGTGCGGGTCCTGCCGGTCTGCAGGTCCCACAGCCGCACGGTGAAGTCGGTGCTGGCGGTGGCGAGGGTTTTACTGTCGGGACTGAATGCCACCGAAAGCACCTGGTTGGTGTGTCCGGTCAGGGTGGTGCGGATCTTGCCCGTGGCCACGTCCCACAGCCGCGCCGTCCCGTCGAGGCCAGCAGTGGCGACGATGTGGCCGTCGGGGCTGAAGGCCACGGAGAGCACCGCCTCCGTGTGCCCGGTCAGGGTGGTGCGAGCCTTGCCGGTGGCCACGTCCCACAGTTGCGCGGTGCTTCCGCTGCTGGTGGTGGCGAGGGTTTTGCCGTCGGGGCTAAAGGCCACCGCAGCGACCCCTATGGTGTGCCAGGTCTGGGTGTTGCGGATCTTGCCGGTGGTCACGTCCCACAGCCGCGCGGTTCCGTCGGTGCTGGCGGTGGCGAGGGTTTTGCCGTCGGGGCTGAACCTCACCGAAGTCACCCACTCCGTGTGCCCGGCCAGGGTGGTCAAGGTCTTGCCGGTGGTCAGGTCCCACAGCCGTGCAGTCCTGTCGGCGCTGGCGGTGGCGAGGGTCCGACCGTCAGGGCTAAAGGCCACCGAGTACACCGAATTGGTGTGCCCGGTCAGGGTGGTGCGGGTGCTGCCGGCGGCCACGTCCCACAGCCTCACCATGTGGTCGTTGCTGCCGGAGGCCAAAGTCTTGCCGTCGGGGCTGAAAGCCACCGAAAGTACCGTGTCGGTGTGTCCTGGCAGGGTGGTGCGGGTCGCACCGGTGGCCACGTCCCACAGCCGTACTGTGTGGTCGACGCCGGCGGTGGCGAGGGTTTTGCCGTCGGGGCTGAACCTCGCCGAAGTTACCTGACCGGTGTGTCCGGTGAGGGTGGTGCGGGTCTTGCCGTTGGCTGCGTCCCACAGACGTGCGGTTCCGTCGGCGCCTGCGGTGGCTAGGGCTTTGCCGTCGCGGCTGAAAGCCACCGAGTACACCGCGTTGGTGTGTCCGGTCAGGGTGGCGCGGGCCTTGCCGCTGGCCGCGTCCCACAGCCGCACAGACTGGTCGAAACCGGCGGTGGCGAGGGCTTTGCCGTCGGGGCTGAATGCGACCGAAAGCACCTGGCTGGTGTGTCCGGTGAGGGTGGTGCGGGTCTTGCCGTCGGTTGCGTCCCACAGCCGTGCGGTTCCGTCGGTGCTGGCGGTGGCGACGGTTCTGCTGTTGGGGCTGAATGCCACCGAGAACACCGCGTTGGTGTGTCCGGTCAGCGTGGCGCGGGCCTTGCCGGTGGTCGCGTCCCACAGCCGCGCGGTTCCGTCGCTGCTGGCGGTGGCGACGGTATTGCCGTCGCGGCTGAACGTCACTGAATTCACCTGGCCGGTGTGCCCGGTCAGCGTCGTACGGGTCTTGCCGGTGGCCGCGTCCCATAGCCGCACGGTCTGGTCGAAACTGCTGGTGGCGAGGGTGAGGCCGTCGCGGCTGAACGCCACGGAGCTCACCCCTTGGGTATGACCGGACATGCGTCGATGCAGCGGGAGGGTTGCGGCGCTTCGGATGCTTTCGATGGCTTCGGGAGTGGGGCTGGTGCGGTATGCCTGGACGGCCAGCAGGGAGGCGAGTTCGGGGTTCGTGTAGATCAGGTTGCTGGACGTGGCGGCGAGCACCCGCGACCGGGCCGCCTCACGTTCCTCCACAGCTGCCCTCCATTGCCATACAGTCCCGCCCACCGCGATGAGTGCCAGGGCCAGCAGCCCGGCAAGCACCCTGGTGCGGCGTTTGCTCCGCCGGGTCAGGGCCTGCTGCCGTTCCTTGCTTGCCGTGAGGAACGCCCGTATGCCGGCGGGGAGGCCGCGTTGCCGGGACCAGTCGAGTCCCTCTGCCAGTGCTGTCCCCGCCAGCAGGTCTCCCGGGTCCTTCTTCGCTGCCCAGCTGGCTCGTCGTGCCCATGCGCGGTCGAGCCATTCGTGGAAGCGGTGGTCCTGGCTGACCCACTCCCGCAGAGTGCCCCAGTCCCGGATGAGCGCGTCGTGGATCAGCTCGGCCACTGGCCGCCCAGGAGGCTCGGCCGGGCGCTGGGTGGTGATGATGCGGTGGCGCGTGAGGGCGGCGATGACCTCGTCGACGGCTTGGTCGTCCTCGGGACCGGCCGCCAGGTCGCGGAGTTCGTCCAGTGGGACCTGTGCACGCGTGGGGGGAATGCGGTGGACGGGGTCGGCCGGCCGGACCAGGGAGGTCAGGATGCGCCGGGCGATGGGCCGGTGCCCGTCGGGCAGCTGGTTGAGCGCGGTTTCGCACCACGTGGTCAGGCTTCCGCCTACCGCCCCGATGCGCCGGTAGGCCTCGTGCGTGAGGTAGCCGTCTTGGCGCCGCTGCCACAGCTGGTTGAGCGCCAGCTCCAGCATCGACAGCACCGTGGCCGGTGCCTGGCGGGTCGTGGTGCCCTCGGGGCTGGTGGCCAGGACATCCGCGAGCATCTGCTCGGGCAGCCCGGGCTGGAAGTGAAGTCCCACGTCCCGGGCCGGCAGGGTGATGATGTCGCGCAGGTCCTCCGGGCTTAGCGTGCCCGGGATGTTGAGGAGTCCCGGCATGGCGGCTTGGAGCAGGCCGGGCGCTTGCGCGGCCAGTTGCGGATAGAAGTCGTCGCGCATGATCAGGATCACGGAGAGATCGGCTGTGGATTCGGCAGCCTGGAGCTGGCCCGCGACGGCCGAACGGTCCCCTCCGCCCTCGGCCGGCTCGGTGAGGAGCTCCTCGAACTGGTCGACGACCAGCAGGACCCGCTCGTAGGAGTCCTCCGCCCGGAGCCTGCGGGTGACCGCGGCCGCTATTCCGCCGGCCGCAGCCCCGGGCAGGCCCGCACGCTCGATCTCGGCCAGCAGGTCATGTCTCGGCCTCGCAATCACGGGCAGCCACCGGTCGCTGCCCGGCAGCTCGCCCACCGCCAGTGCCCGGAGCACACCCGCCTGGATCAGGGACGACTTGCCCGAGCCGGACGGGCCGAGCAGCAGCGTCAGTCTGCGCTGTCCGGCCAGGCCGGTCATGACTTGGCGCACCGCGTCCCTGCGGCCCTCGAACCACCGGGCGTGTTCCGCGGTGAACGATTCCAGCCCCCGGTATGGGCACACCTCCTGCTCGGCCAGCTCTGGCAGGATCTCCCGTAGGACCTGCGTCGGAGTGACGTACGCGATGCCTTGGCCCCGCTGGTGCCTGTCGGGGGCCGTGATCTCGGTGATCATGCCGATGACCAGGCCCGTCACCTCGTCCAGGACGGGTGCGCCGCTGAAGCCGGTGGTGAGGTCGTTGGCGTTGGTCAGCTGGAGGTGTGAGCTCCTGTTCTCGGTGGCCAGCAGTAGCCCGCCGGCCTCGCCGTGGCCGTAGTGGCCGTCCGGCGGGGCCTGGGCGGGAAACCCGAACGAGCGGACCGGGTGGCCTCGGCAGCCGGCCGCCGAGCCCAACGGAAGTGCCGGCACGCCTGCCGGGAGAGTGGCCAGGCGGACGAAGGCCACGTCCTCTCCCTCTTGCGCACGCCACGCCTCCCCGCCCAGAACCTGTCCTTCAACCCAGGGCGCGCCCGCGAGGTGGGGGAAGGCCAGGTGCAGGATCGTCCCGGGGCCGCCTCCCGCTGCCTGGACGACATGCGCACAGGTTGCCAGGAGCCCCTCGGCCACCAGAAAGCCTGCTCCGGCCACCGTGCCGTCGGGGTCGAGGACCTGGGCGACGGCCGAGGGCAAGGTGTTGTCGGCGCCGTTCATCGGCTCAGCCAGGGCGCGTCCATGTCATGGTCACCTTCAGGTGGCAGTTGGCCTGGGTCTTGGTGATCACCGCGCCGGCCTCGACCGCCAGGTCGACGCCGAACTCGACGGCGATCTCGTCCGGGCCAGCCTTGCGGAGCTGGTCAAGGGCGGCGCGGGCCGCCAGGGTGACCGGTTCCAGGGCTCCTTGGAGGCTCACCGGCAGGTCGTGCACGGCGTTGCCCAGGCGCCCGGCCTGTACGGGGCCGGCGAGTGCGGCCGAGCCTTCGACCAGAATGCAGCCCCCGCCCTCCAACGGGATCCGAGCCAGCGGTGCCATCACGCCTCCCGGGACCGGCGAGCTGGAACGGTGCCGTGCCCCGACCGCTTACTGGAGGCTGGACAGGCCACGGACTCCGACGGCGACGGGGTCTTCGCAGGCGCGGGTACGTCGTAGTCGGAGAACTCGGCGCTGCCCCGCTCGCCGCCCTGGCTGCCCTCTACGCGCAGCAGACGCGGGTCGCTTTCCTTGGCGACGTAGTACGTGCTCCGGTCGGCCCCGGAAGGGCTGGTAGCCGTGTTCGCCTGGGTGCCGTCGACCTCGGCTTTCCTGCCGTTCGTCACGCTCTCGGTGACCGGCTCCGACGCGTACCCGCGCTGGAAGCCGGACAGGTCGCAGATGTCGCTGAACTCCCACAGGATGGCGTTCTCGGCCTTGCCGTGTAGCCAGCGGCCGTTGATCAGGACCATCGCGTCCTCCCCGGCCGTTCCGGAGGCCTGGCATTCCGGAATGCAGCGTCCGGCTTCAACATACTTCCCGACCTCGCTTCACGATGTCCGCCGGCCGGCGTTGCCAGGTAGCGCGACGCCGCCCGCGCAGTTGCCGTCCACGTGGAAGCCGAAGTCCAAGGTGGTGCCCGCAGGGTCCTCGACTCGCGCCAGCACGCGAACGGAGCGGTCGTAGTGCAGCCCTCCCCGCCCTTGTCCACGACGCCTCGGCCGTCTCGTCCTCGATGCCGTTCCCCTGCGGGACCGCGAGGCCCACCGCCACCTTTGTGAACCCCGGACATCGCCTCACCTCCGATGGGGAGCGGGCTACACGATCAGACTAGGCCGGGGCAGCGGAACCCGCAGTGCTCCACCAGCTGGCGGGTGCGAGCCGCCCCCGCCGTCGGCCGGATAGGAAGAGCGATCGCCGCCATCAGCGCTCACCCCGCGCGTGGAGCTCCCGGGGCGAGGGGACCCGCTCGATCGCCTTGCGAAGACGCGCCTGGTCCGGGATGAGGTACGGGCGCGCCGACTCCGGGTGCTCCTGCCCCAGCAGGGCCTGCACCTCGTCGAGCCGGCCGCCGGCATCGGCCACGTTGCTGCCGAACCCCCGGCGGGCCATGTGCGGAACCACCCGGCGGGACAGTCGCGCCCGCTGCAGCAACCGCTCGAACAGCTCGTAGACCGGCTCCGGCTTCATCGGCGCCCCCAGCACTCCGCGGAAGAGGTTCACCAGCAGGAAGTCGCTGCCACCCGCGCCCAGGAGTTCGAACCGTTCGGTCGATGTACTGGTCGAAAGCCTGCACGTGGTGCTGATCGTTAGGGCCATCATGTATGTGGTGTTTCCCAAAAAGGATTGGGGGTTCGGTCCGGATCCGCAAGACATCTTGGATGGTGTAGAGGTCGAAAAAGACCGACTGCTGTGGTCGCAGGCCAAGGGGATGGCAAAGGCTGTACGGGATAACGAGAAGGAAATTAACAAAAGAGCCAAAATCTATGGCGTCGCGGTTGTTTTGCTTGGTCTCGAAGCAGTGTATGCAGTGATTATTTCCCTGGTCTCAGTGGGCTCGAAGTAATAGAAACGGATAGGGCTCATGATTCAGAGTCGGAGGCGTGGAGAGGCCCAGCAGCCCGGGGAGCAATCGCCGGAGCCTGGACGGCCCCTTACTGGGACGAATATCTACTACTCGGCTGCGGAGTCAGCCCCTGGAATTCCTCGCAAGGGGTCAAGTCGGGCGGCGGGGGAGCCTGAGCCTGGGAATCCTCGCAAGGGGTCAAGTCGGGCGGCGGGGGAGCCTGAGCCTGGGAATCCTCGCAAGGGGGTTAATAAGGCGATCCTCGTAGAAGCTGTTGCAGACAGGCTTGGCACTCGCCAGGATGCCGTCGATGCAGTTGACGCGGTCCTTGACGCGATCGTCCGCGCGGTTGTGGCCGGCGATCGAGTATCGGTTACAGGGTTTGGCTCGTTCGAAAGGGTTGAACGACCTGCACGTTACGCTCGTAACCCTCAAACTGGCGAGCGTGTCCGCGTGAAGAAGACATCGGCACCCCGCTTCCGTCCGGGACAGGGTTTCAAGGATTTGCTCAGCGGCGCGAAGAAGCTACCGAAGGGTGGCGAGGTAGCGGTACGGAAGGCTCCGAAGGGCAGCCTGGCTGTCTCGGCTGAGAGTCCCGCGAAGAAGACCACGGCCGCGGCGAAGAAGACTGCGGTGAAGAAGACCACGGCCGCGGCGAAGAAGACTGCGGTGAAGAAGACCACGGCCGCGGCGAAGAAGACTGCGGTGAAGAAGACCACGGCCGCGGCGAAGAAGACTGCGGTGAAGAAGACAGCCGGTATCGGGGGTGGAGGCTAATTATAGGTGGGTGCGGCCTGCTCTTTCTCGGAGTGGCAGGTGACCAGCGTGGCGTCGAGGTCCAGAACCAGGCCGGGAAGTTCTCGTCCGCCGGCCCGAGCAGCAGGTATGCCCTTGCCGGTCTCGGCGGCCTGTATCCAGGCGACTTCCCGGGCTGAACCGCGGGCCGCTCGCAGCGAAGCGAGTGCAGCCTCGTCGGTGTCGGCGAGCAACCGCCAAGCCGTGGGCGTGGAGGCGACAGGGCCGAAGACCCCTACCTGGTCCCGCAGTACGGCCAGGTCCGCGATGGCCTCGCCGCCGCCGGCGAGCATCACCGCCAGGTCGGTGGCGATCCGGCCCGGATCATGTCCGGTCCCGCGCGGCCGAAGCGGCCTGAGAGCGGCGGAGCACGCGGCGGTCAGCCCCGTGGCATCAGCGAGATCCGCCAGCAACCGTGTCCCGGCATACCCGACCACACCCGAACCATCTGCACTGACCTGGACCTTGGGACGCAACCCGATAGCCTGCACGTAGAAAGTGCCCTCCGCCTGGACCGACAGAACCCCTCAGCAAGGTTCATTGTCCCAGGTCAGGAAGGCCCTTTCGCGTTTCCGCCCCACAGCCATCCCCAAGTGAAACGGCGAGGCTAGGCGAGGACGGGCTGCAAGGTCTTGGTCCCCGGCTGGTGCCAGGTGCACGCATGAACCCCAAGCGGCCAGAGCCTGCCGGGCCCCGGCCTCCTGGGTGTGATGCGACCGCTCAGCGCCAGTCGATGTCGGTCAGGTCCTCCAGCGGTGTGCGGGCTGCGAGGGATTCGGGCACGGTCAGGGTGTCGGCGTTGCGCAGGGCGGTGGGAAAGCGGAAGCGGCCGCGGCTTTCGACCTCGCTGAGTGCGACCTGGAAGACGCGGAACTCATCGAGGTCGAGGGCTTCGAGCTGGTTGAGGTTCTGGGTGAGCAGGAAGGCCTTGGCCTTGAGCTGGCCCTGCTCGACGAAGGCGAGGACCTTGAAGAATTCGCGGGGGATCTGGCGGTCGCGGTAGATGCGGTCGTCGTCCTGGAAGACCGGTCCGCCGAAGGCGCTCACCTTGAGGTCGTCGATCTCGACTTCGGTGAAGAGTGCGTCTTCGAGCTGCCCCCACAGGCCGCGCTTGCTGGACTGGTTGAAGTCCTCCATCTGGGGGGGGTGATGTTGGTGTAGTGGAAGGAGTCCTTGTTGGCCTTCTTGGCCTCCAGCGGTGCTCCCCACAGAAGGTCGGCGCGGCGGGCCAGGTGCCCGCGGTCGAGAGGATTGTCCTCATACAGCTCGTTGCCAATCTGGGCGTCGTCGGGCAGGCGCGGGTCCTTGACGAACTTGATTCCCTTGCGAGGCAGCTTTTGGAGGGAGGCGCCGTCGATGTTCCAGGCGACCCAGAACGCGAATCCCCTTACGCCGTTGAGCGCGAGGGAGAAGTGGGTGTAGGGAATGACGTCGGTGTCGTTGAGCTGGACGGCATCGTCCTTGACCGCGGCGGTGAGGCGCGGGGTGTCGATGTGGGTGCCGAGGAAGGCGGGGTCGTATCCCTGGACGACTACGGCTTCTTCGATGGAGGGCTGCTGCAGGCTGATGTCGAGCTTTTCGAAGACCGAGCGGGGCAGGCAGGCGAGAGCATGCTCGTCAGGGCTGAATCTTCCCTCGCCACCGAAGTGGAGCCCGGCCACTACTTTGCCCGGCCGGCCGTTGCCTGTTTTGAACATCCACAGGGCGCCGGAGTCGCCGCCCTGGCTGACCTCGCCGTTGGTGGGCGGGGTGGCCGGGTCGGGTTCGATCTCGAAGCAGCCGATGTTCCGCAGCCCGACCCCGTCGCCGTAGTCGAGCTGTGCGAGGGTTTCGATGCGCCGCACGACACCGTGGGTGACGCCGGTGGTACGGCCGCTCTTGACGACCTTGTCGCCGAGTTCCGGCTCGCCCAGCTCTTCCGGCATCACGTCGAGCTCGAAGATGCTGTGGTCGGCGTCCCGGTCTTCGATGGTGGCGACCGCGCAGTCGCCGGCCATACCAAGGTGCGAGCGCTTCAGGATGCCGAGACGGTTCTGGGCGATCCGGTTGTCGTCGTGCGCGCCAGGCTGCACCACCACGTCACCCAGCTCGCCGTCCGGGCCGTGCAACACGTGCCAGTTGCTCAGCACATAACGGGTGCCGTCGTTCTTGTCGAACACGATCGCCCCGATCGTGCCGGCCGACACCTTCACGTGCCCGACGCTCACACCCGGGACGATGGGGTCCAGGCGCCGTTTGCGGCCCGGGGTCTCTGCCTCGGGCACCACAAGGAACTGAGGCTTGTAGCTGCGCTGCAGGACATCGGTCGGCACGTCGACCCCGTCGACCCTGATGGTCTCCGGAATCGGCGTAGTATCCAGCGCCTCCAGCTCGTGTCCGTCGGCTTTCACACCGACCGTGAACTGGAGCGTGAGCTCCTTGGTCTGCTTGCCTCCCTTCTTCCGGTAGCCGATACCGATGCTGGTCACATTCGGGTCGGTGAGGTAGTTCGGACCCTTGGCCCGGATGAACTGCCGGAGGGACTCGACGAGCTTGTCCTGTTCGCGGGCGGTCTTCGACGTCGCACTCTTCTTCTTGGCGGCGACCATGGATGATCCCTTCACGAAGGTGTACGGGCACGTGCCGACCTGGGGTGGCGCCGCTGGGCCCTCCCGGGCCGGCTGGGCGTGCGAAACGCTCGCAAGGTCCTTCGGACCACGGGGAGCGGGGGTGCCAGGCCACTGCGGCATAAAGCCACAGTCACCCCATAAGCATCCAATGAATCAGAAGGTGACTTTCCGTAAGGCAGTAACAGACCGTAAACACTGTTGTCCTCGGCCGCGCCTGCCCCACGACTCTGGCCAGCCCGTGAGAGAAAGGGGTGCCGCACGGATGGACCACGGCGTGTCGACAGGCTCCGAACAGCACACCGCCGAACACTCGCCTCAAAGGGAGCCACAGCGCCGGAACACCAGGACGAACCGATCGAGATCCAAACAGAGCACTACGGCGACATCAACCGGCTTCAGCTGGCCATCGTTCCCGAGGCATAGCAGCCAAGCACTCGCGCCAACCGCATGATCGACCGGACAAGTCCTACTCGCCGACGTGTCGGTGACGGGGCGAGAGCGTGACGGGTGGAGCCCGCTGCAGTTGGTGCCCGCATGGCGTGCGTCCGGCAGCGGATCACCCTCGCCGTGCGCGTCGGGAGCCGACGCCTCGTCCTGGAGGTCGGATGCCGCCCGACCCGTGACCGTCGTCCCGGCCCGACCGAACGGGCCGGGACATTGCCCTTATATGCGTCAGAGAATGCGCCAGGCGACGGCGTAAGGCTGAGCGAACCGGCTGATCCGGTGAGCGCTGACGACGACCTCGGCCTCCCCGGCGGGGATGTCCCGCCAGTGGACCTGCTCGACGTTGTTGACGCGGTCGAAACCGGGACCCGTGCCCATGTTGCCGTGGCGTTCCTGACCGTCCGCGCGGACGATCAGGTCGAGGTCGTTCTGCAGGGCCGCCCCGGGTGGGTCCGTCCAGACGAGGGTCACCTTCAGAGTGCGGGCCGCTCCCTCCGGAACGGTGATGAGGAAGGCACGCTCCTCCCCCTGGTCCAGTTCCCCGGCGTCGCTGAAGCCCGCCCGGCCGGCGTCTGTCGGCAGGACGACGGCACGCTGGAGGTTGACGAGGCCGAAGCCGGAGCTGTTGTTCGGCGACGGGCCCGCCTCGCTGGGGACGTATTGGCCGGCCAGTTCGTCGGCGCCGTTGATCAGCATGGCCTTGATGAGCGCGGCGCTGGGCTTCGGGGTGCCGTTCTTCACGAGCGTCTCGCGCAGCACCGCCACACAGCCGGCCACCAGCGGGGTGGCCATGCTGGTACCGCTGACGAACATGAACGCGGGGTCCGTGGAGACACCGAAGTCCGTGATCTCCGGCGCCAGCCGCGAGCGGGCGGACAGGATCGCCGTGCCGGGGGCGACGACATCGGGCTTGAAGCGTCCCTCCTGGGACGGGCCGACGTCGTCGGTGTCCGCCGGAACGTGACATGGGGCGGTGGACTGCGTGATGCTGGTCAAGGTCGCCTGTCTCCTGATCGCCTCGGGAACCGGTGGCCGTCGCCGGGCCGGGGGCGGTCAAGACTGTGACGGTGCCTGTCGCGAAGGCCCCTATCGGGACACGGCCCCTGCCCGGCGGCAGCGAGTACCGCCTCGAGCAGTGGCCGACAGATCAAACTCAAGGCACCAGGGCCAGTCGTATCGCGAGTCAGGCCACCGCCGGAAGCAGCACCCCAACATCCTCACAGTCGTACCGGGTTGCGACTGCCCTGTGCTGTTTCAGCTTCCCGATGCAGCGTTCGACGGTGTTGCGCTGGCGGTACTGCTCGCGGTCGAAGGCTGGCGG
>NZ_JARAYQ010000121.1:0-24224 GCF_033794505.1 Streptomyces sp. MB09-01
ATACTCCCGCGTACAATCCACCCCTCACCAACACTCGCATCTTTAGAGTGAAGCTGTGTCTGTTTACGGTGTCTGTTTTTTTTTTATGGGTGCGTGAGCCCCAGGGATTCACCCTATTAAAGCTGCGGGAGGCGCAGGTGGGTATAAGAAAAAGGCTTGGCCGTGTCGCGGCGTGCCGGGCCTGCGGCGGCTTCCCGGGGCTCCGCCCCGGGCCTCCGCGCCTCACGCGCCGGCGGGGCCGGACCGGGCCGATGCGGCTACCAGCGGAAGGTGCGCATGCGCATTTGCTGGCGCATGCGGGCTGCGCGGGCGCGGCGGGGCTGGACGCGGTCGCGCAGGGCGCGGGCCTCCATGAGATCGCGCAGGAACTGCGCGCGGCGTGCTCGGCGCTGCGCCGCGGTCTCCGGCGCGTCGTCGCTCGGCTGCGTGTCGGGCATCGGCCACCACCCTGGGCTGGTCGGTCGTCCCCCCTGCACCCACCTTGCCCCGGACGGGCCGTTTGATGCCACCCCGCTGCAGGTCAGGCGTCGTCCTTGAGGGTCGGGACCACCGCCACCGGGCCCTGCGCGTGCTGCAGCACCGCATGCGCCACCGAGCCCATGAACAGGGACCTGGGGCGGCGCCTCGGGTGGTGGCGGCCGACCACGACCAGCGCCGCCGACGCGGAGGCGGTGACCAGCCGGCCCGCCGCGTCGCCCGGGACCGCGGCCTGCTCGACCCGGACGTCCGGGTAGCGGGCACGGAACGGCGCCAGCCGGGCCGTCTGGGACCGCAGCATCTCCCGCTCGGCCGGAACGGCGTCCCCCTCGTCCGCCAGCCCCTCCGGCGGGATCACCTCGAAGGGGGCGTCGATGATCAGGTTCGGCACGGGCGGGACGGCGTACGCGGAGACCACCTGGACGGTGGTCCCCCGCGCGGCGGCCTCCGCGAAGGCGAAGGTGATCACGTCGTCGGGGGTCTCGGCGGCGTGCAGCCCGAGCACCACCCGCCCGGCGGACTCCTCCGCGGCCTCCGAGGCCCCGGCGGTCCGCTCCGCGTGCGGGACCACCACCACCGGGCATGGCGCCGTGGCCGACACGGCCCGGCTGTTGGAGCCGAGCAGCAGGGTGGCGAAGCCGCCGCGGCCCCGGGAGCCCATCACCAGCATCAGGCCCTCCGCCCCGATCACCCGCAGCGCCTCGGGGACGGAGCCCTCCAGGGCCTCGTAGCGGATCCCCTCGGGCAGCTCGGAGCCGCCGCCCAGCAGGGCCCGCACCCAGTCCTTCACGGGGTCGGCGAACTCCTTCGGCTGCGAGGCGTCGTGCAGCGACGACCGGCGGCCGGCATACAACTGGGCGTGGTCGGGCAGAACATGGGCGACCATCAGCCCGGTACCGTGCCGGACGGCTGCGGCCCTCGCCCACTCCAGGGCCCTGAGGCTGGGTTCGGATCCGTCGACGGCTGCGATCACCGGTGCATTGCTCATCCGTCCAGCGTGCTGGGCGTCCGGGCGGGTCGCATCCGCAGGCCGCTGCGGGCGTGGCCGCCGCTCCGGACGCGAACGGGCCGCGTCACCGCGTAGCCTTTTGGGTGCAGGTCGCGTCGTGCGGCCGTTTTTGCTGGTCGCAGGCTGAGTTTTGGAGGATGTTGTGCGTTTGCAGGTCGTCGATCACCCCTTGGTGGCGCACAAACTCACCACCCTGCGCGACAAGCGCACCGACTCCGCCACCTTCCGGCGGCTCGCCGACGAGCTGGTCACCCTGCTCGCGTACGAGGCCACCCGCGACGTGCGCACCGAGCAGGCCGACATCGAGACGCCGGTCGCCCCGACCACCGGCGTGAAGCTCTCCCACCCGCGCCCGCTGGTCGTGCCGATCCTGCGCGCCGGCCTCGGCATGCTCGACGGCATGGTGCGGCTGCTGCCGACCGCCGAGGTGGGCTTCCTGGGCATGGTCCGCAACGAGGAGACCCTGGAGGCCTCCACGTACGCGACGCGCATGCCGGAGGACCTCTCCGGACGGCAGGTCTACGTGGTCGACCCGATGCTCGCCACCGGCGGCACGCTCGTCGCGGCGATCCAGGAGCTGATCAAGCGCGGCGCCGACGACGTCACGGCCGTGGTGCTGCTCGCGGCGCCCGAGGGCGTCGAGATCATGGAGCGCGAGCTGGCGGGCACGCCGGTGACCGTGGTGACGGCCGCCGTGGACGAGCGGCTCAACGAGCACGGCTACATCGTGCCGGGCCTGGGCGACGCGGGCGACCGGATGTACGGCTCGGCCGAATAGGCCGCCCGGCGGCCGGCCGTCACCGCGCTCCGGCGGTAGGGCGGCAGGCCGGTACGCGGTTCAGGCGTTCAGCATTTGGCGGGCGCGGGCACGGGGTTGGCCAGGAGGGCCAGCGCCTTGTCCGCGTCCTCCTTCGTACTGAGCTCCTTGAAGGCGTCGCCCAGGATCAGGTCGATGTCCGCGCTCTCGCGGGTGTCGGTCTGCTGGGTGGTGCCGGCGAGCTGAGTGCCCAGCACGGAGAAGGCGGCCTTGTCCGTCGTGGGGGAGCCCAGCAGTATCCCGGTGCCGGGGACCTTCTTGTCGAAGTCGGCCGGGGCGTTGCCGACGTTGCCGATGACGAAGCCGCGTTTGGCCAGTTCGTCGCCGACGGCCTTGGCCAGCCCCGCGCGCGGGGTCGCGTTGTACACGTTGACCGTGATCTCGCCGGGCGGCGGGAGCACGACCGCGGGTTTCGCGGCGGCCGAGGCGGTGGAGGCGGCCGGGGGGCCGCCCTTGGCAGCGCCCTTGGGTGGCGTCGTCGGGCAGTCCTTGGCACCCGCAGCCGTGTTCCGCTTGGGGCTGTCGCCGCGGAACACGTCGATGAGCTGCAGTGCCCCGTAGCCGACCAGGGCAAGCGCGAGGACCGAGCCGAGGATCGCGAGGACGATCCGAGGACGGCTCCGCTTGCGGCTCATACGGGGGTAGGCGGCTCCCGTGACGCGGTACTTTCCGCCCATGCCGGGGGGAGTGAGCATGCTCATGGGCGCAGCGTAGTGCGGCCCGGTGGCGATGCCTACTAAATGATCTGCTGATAGGTCAATGGTGACCCGAAAGGCGCAATCTACGCGAACCCGTCAGTCCATCTCGAGGACGCGGGCGTGCAGTACCTGACGCTGCTGCAGGGCGGCGCGCACGGCGCGGTGCAGCCCGTCCTCCAGGTAGAGGTCGCCCCGCCACTTCACGACGTGGGCGAACAGGTCGCCGTAGAAGGTGGAGTCCTCGGCGAGCAGCGTTTCGAGGTCCAGCTGTCCCTTGGTCGTCACGAGCTGGTCGAGCCGGACCGGGCGCGGCGCGACGTCCGCCCACTGCCGGGTGGTTTCCCTGCCGTGGTCGGGGTACGGCCGCCCGCTTCCGATGCGCTTGAAGATCACACGGAAAGCCTACCGGGCCCGTGCCTGCGGGCGCAGCCTCGAAGCGGCGGTGCAAAAGTGGCGAACAGTGCTATTTGGGGAGTGATCCATGAGCGAGAGCACCGACCCCGCCGTCCCGGCGGACCAGACGGGCCCGGCCGAGAAGATCGCCGCCGGGTACGCGTTCACCGGACCCGCGCTCGATCTCGGGGCCCTGCTGTGGGACGGCGGCTGCCTGCCCGACCGCCAGATCCGCATCCCGCTGTCGATGCTCAACCGCCACGGACTGGTCGCCGGGGCCACCGGCACCGGCAAGACCAAGACGCTCCAGCTCATCGCCGAGCAGCTGTCGGCCCACGGCGTGCCCGTCTTCCTCGCGGACGTCAAGGGGGACGTCTCGGGCATCTCGGCGCCCGGCACGGCCGACCCGAGGATCGACGAACGCGCCCGGGAGGTGGCCCAGAAGTGGGAGCCGAGCGGATACCCCGGCGAGTTCTACTCCCTCGGCGGGATCGGCCCCGGGATCCCGGTCCGTTCCACCGTCACCAGCTTCGGCCCGGTCCTGATGTCGAAGGTGCTCCAGCTCAACCAGACGCAGGAGCAGTCCCTCGGCCTGATCTTCCACTACGCCGACACCAAGGGCCTGGAGCTGATCGACCTCAAGGACCTGCGCGCGGTCGTCGCCTTCCTCGTCTCCGACCAGGGGAAGGCCGAACTCAAGGGCACCGGCGGGCTGTCCACGGTGACGGCCGGGGTGATCCTGCGGTCCCTGACCGCCTTCGAGCAGCAGGGCGCCGCCGCATTCTTCGGCGAGCCGGAGTTCGACACGAGCGAATTCCTGCGCACGGCCCCGGACGGCCGCGGAGTGGTCTCCGTGCTGGAACTCCCGGCGGTCCAGGACAAGCCCCAGCTCTTCTCCACCTTCCTGATGTGGCTGCTGGCCGACCTCTACAACGACCTGCCGGAGGTCGGCGACCTGGAGCGGCCCAAGCTCGTCTTCTTCTTCGACGAGGCGCACCTGCTCTTCAGCGGGGCCTCGAAGGCCTTCCTCACCTCCATCACCCAGACCGTGCGCCTCATCCGTTCCAAGGGCGTCGGCGTCTTCTTCGTGACGCAGACCCCCAAGGACGTACCGGCGGACGTGCTCGCCCAGCTCGGCAACCGGGTGCAGCACGCGCTGCGCGCCTTCACCCCCGACGACGCGAAGGCGCTGAAGGCGACCGTGAAGACCTTCCCCAACTCCGCGTACGACCTGGAGGAGCTCCTCACCCAGCTCGGGACCGGCGAGGCGGTCATCACCGTGCTCAGCGAGAAGGGCGCCCCGACCCCGGTCGCGGCGACCCGGCTGCGCGCCCCGCAGTCGCTGATGGCGCCGGTCGAGCCGGCCGCCCTGGACCGGGCGGTGAAGTCCTCGCTGCTCTGGCCGCGCTACGCGGAGCCGGTCGACCGCGAGTCGGCGTACGAGAAGATCGGCGCCGAGCAGGCCGCGGCCGAGGCGCAGGCGGAGGCCGCAGCGGCCGCCGCCGCGGCCGGGAAACAGGCCGGGGAAGCGGAGAAGGAGGCGGCGCGGGCCGCGCGCGGCGCCCCGAAGCCGGAGCCCTCACTGGCCGAGCAGGTGGTCGGGAGCGGGCTGTTCCGCTCGCTGGCCCGGTCGATCGGGACGCAGCTGGGCCGGGAGATCTCGCGCTCCGTTTTCGGTACGGCTCGCAAGCGCAGGTGACGCGGTGACAGACTCGGGTGCATGCGGACCGAACTCACCGACACCACGTCCAGCAAGGTCAACCGGGCCCTGCTCGATGCCCGCCGGGCCATAGGCAGCCCGACCATGGGGCTGGTGCTGACCCTCGTCATCGTCACCGACGAGGAGAACGCCTACGACGCCGTACGCGCGGCTTCCGAGGCCTCGCGCGAACACCCCTGCCGCATCATCGCGGTGATCAGGCGCACCTCGCGCGGCCCGCTCAAGCTCCGCGCGAACCGGGTCGACGCCGAGCTGCGGGTCGGCTCGGACGCCGGGACGGGCGAGATCGTGCTGCTGCGCCTGCACGGGGCGCTGACCGAGCACGCCGGCTCCGTCGTCCTGCCGCTGCTCCTGCCGGACGCGCCCGTGGTGGCCTGGTGGCCGGCGGACGCCCCCGTCGACCTGGCGGGTGACCCGCTGGGCGCGCTCGCGCAGCGCCGGATCACGGACGCGGCGGCCGCCTTCGACACGGTCGGCGTGCTCGACGAGCGGGCCGCCGGCTACCAGCCCGGCGACACCGACCTGGCCTGGACCCGCCTCACCCCGTGGCGGTCGCTGCTGGCCGCCGCCCTGGACCAGAAGCCGCTGCCGGTGACCGCCGCGGCGGTGGAGAGCGAGCCCGACAACGTGAGCGCGGAGCTGCTGGCGCGCTGGCTGGAGGACCGGCTGGGGGTTCCGGTGTCCCGGGTGTCGAGCGAGGGGCCGGTGATCACCAGGGTCAGTCTGCAGACGACGGGCGGGGAGATCCGGGTGGACCGGCCCGCGGGAGTGCTGGCCACCCTGAGCCTGCCGGGGAGCCCGGACCGCAAGGTGGCCCTGAAGATCCGCAGCGGCGCCGAACTGATCGCGGAGGAACTGCGCCGCCTCGACGCGGACGTGGTCTACGGCTCGGCGCTGCGGCGGCGGCCGCTCCAGACGGGGCTCTCCGCGTAGTGGTTGTCGTAGGTCGCCGAGCTGTCCTTGATGTCCTGCACGGTGGCCTCGCCCGCGTTGACCCGGCCGAGGAGCCGGTAGTAGTCGAAGCGGGCCATGCCGGGGGTGAAGCCGACGAAGACGCTGGCGGTGTGGCCGGCGGCGGGGGCGAAGGCGTGCTTGACGCCCGGCGGGACCGCGACGAAGTCGCCGGCGCCCAGGGTGTGGATCTCGTCACCGACGAGGACGTCGAGCTGTCCGGCGGTGACGTGGAAGAACTCGGTCGCCTTGGTGTGGAAGTGCACTGGGGCGCCCGCCGCACCCTCCTCGAAGGTGGCGGTGTTGCAGGTGAGTTCGGCGGTGTCGGTGAGCAGGGTGATGAGGCTGCCGGGGGCGTCGTAGATGGCTTCGGCAGTGGCGGCGCGGGTCGCGATCTCTGTCATGTCCCCCAATCTACGGTCCTGTTGGACCGGTTGCGGCAGTGAATTGGATCTCTTCCGCAGGTCGGCGCACTGCTCGGCCCGGCGGTCGACCTGCCGGTCGATCCGCTGGTCAGGGGCTTGACCGGCGGATCGGCCCGCAGCAGGGTCAGGACCCGCCGGCGGCCTTCGCCGCCTTGGCGGCGGCCTTCATCTCCTGCTTGTGCGCCCGCACCTTTGCCAGCGACTCCGGGCCCGTGATGTCGGCCGCCGAACGGTAGACGTTCGCCTGGCCGTACCCGCCCGCCGCCTCCCGCCACCCCGTCGGCCGCACGCCGAACCGCTTGCCCAGCAGGGCGAGGAAGATCTGCGCCTTCTGCTCCCCGAAGCCCGGCAGCGCCTTGAGCCGCTTCAGCAGCTCCGGGCCCGTCGCGGCATCGGCCCAGACCGCCTCGGCGTTCCCGCCGTAGTGCTCCACCAGGTACGCGCACAGCTGCTGGATCCGCGTGGCCATCGACCCCGGATACCGGTGCACGGCGGGCTTCTCCGAGAGCAGGGCGGCGAAGGCCTC
Organism: Streptomyces sp. MB09-01; assembly: GCF_033794505.1. Lineage (NCBI taxonomy): Bacteria > Bacillati > Actinomycetota > Actinomycetes > Kitasatosporales > Streptomycetaceae > Streptomyces > Streptomyces sp. MB09-01. The sequence continues at coordinate 7,017 of NZ_JARAYQ010000121.1, forward strand.
CGGGTCGTAGGCGGCGATGGCGTGCGCGTCCAGATCGTCGGCGCCCATGCGCTGGGCGATCGTCCAGGGCCCCGAGAACGCCCACTCCATCGGCACCTGCTGGTCCAGCAGCATCCCGACGAGCGCGGCGAGCGGGCTCCGGCCGAGCAGCGCGTCGGCCTCCGGCTGCTGCGCCAGCCGGATGGTGATGTCCTTGTCCATGGCACCAGCGTCCCGCGTGGCCGCGTTCCCCGCGCGGTCGGCACACCGCGCGCCTAGCGTGAGTACGACGACGGCTACGAGTCGACAGGAACAAAACGACAGGTACGAGCGAGGAGTCGATCGACCATGCTTGAGTTCTCCGAGGGCGCGCCGTGCTGGGTGGACGCGATGTTCACCGATGTGGAAGGTGCCAAGGCCTTCTACGGCGACGTGCTGGGCTGGACCTTCGGCGAAGCCGGCAGCGAGTACGGCAACTACACGCAGGCCTATTCCGACGGCAAGGCCGTGGCGGCCGTCGTGCCGCCGATGCCGGGGGTCGGCGCCCCCTCGCAGTGGTGTCTGTACTTCGCGTCGCCGGACGCGGCGGCAACGGCAGGGAAGATCACGGCGGCCGGCGGCGAGGTCCTGATGGGCCCGATGCAGGTGGGCACCTTCGGCACGATGCTGATCGCGAAGGAGCCGAGCGGCGCCGTCTTCGGCGTCTGGCAGCCTGGCGACCACAAGGGCTTCGAGAAGATGGGCGAGGCCGGCTCCTACGCCTGGGCGGAGGTCTTCACCCGGGAGCCGGACAAGCCGGACGCGTTCCTCCCGCAGGTGTTCCCGTACGGCGCCCAGCAGATGGACGCGGGCGACGACCCCGCGGCGGCGAACATGGACTTCAAGGTCTTCAGCGTCGGTGGCGGCGGCGGACACCCGGTGCTCGGCCGGATGAAGATGGACGACGACTTCCCGGCGGACCTTCCGCCGTACATCCAGATCTACTTCGGGGTCCCGAACTGCGACGAGGCGGTCGAGAAGACGAAGAAGCACGGCGGAAAGCTGCACTTCGGCCCGATGGACAGCCCGTTCGGCCGCTTCGCGGCGGTCACCGACCCGCAGGGCGCCGCCTTCGCGGTGATCGACATGTCGACGACGGTCGGGGAGATGCCCTCCTTCGGCTGAGCCGCACGTGCGCGGGCGCGGCGGCGGGTCGCGGATGGCGCGGCCCGCCGGACCGCGCTGCCGCACGACCCGGCAGACTTCGCTCCCGATACGTACGTTCGAGCAGTGCGGGGGCGGAACTCATGAGACGTGGAACGGTCGTGGCAGCGGCGGGATGCGGGCTGGCGATGCTGGCGGCGGTCTCGTGCACGCTGCCCCCGGCGCCGCCGTTGTCGCCGAAGGCGCTGCCCTCGCCCGCGTCTTCGCCGAAGCTCTCGCCCTCGCCGATGCCGTCCGTGACGCCGTCCGTGCCGCCCGTGGCGCCGTCCGCGCCGCCCGTGACGCCCTCGCCCGTGCCGTCGACGCCTGAGGCACCCTCGACGTCCGGGCCCGCCGCGGCCGTCGGTGAGGGGAAGGTCACGGCCGCCGACGCCCCGCTGCTGGATGCGGTCCGCCGGGACCCGGGGGTCACCGTTCCGGACGACGACGCGGTCATCGTGATCCACCGTGAGTCCGCGCGCGGCGCGGGCGAGTTCGCCTGGATGCCGGACGACCGGAACTACTGCCTGGCCGTGGTCCGCGGCGGGCGGGCGTCCGTCGCCTGCAAGCCGCTGCCGAAGTCCTGGGCGCGGATCGGGATCCGGCTGGTGACCAAGGGCGGGCCGTACCCCGACCAGGCCGGCGCGGCCGGAGCCCGTACGGTCTTCTTCGCCGTCGTGGACGGCGGCCACGGCCCGTACCACTACACCGGTTCCGCGACGCCGGACCCCGGCGCCGGGCCGGTCCGCGACGCCACGGCCGTCTTCGCCTCGGGCCGGACGCTGAGCCTGCTGACGTACGAGCGCGCCGCCGCGGATCTCCCGCCGCGCGGCGGCCCCGACATCTGCAGCACGGACAACGCCGTCTGCTTCCCGGCGCTCGACGCCTACGTCGGCTGACCGAAGGCCCCGCCGGATCCGCCCGGTGGACGGCCGGTGAGTTCTACGCCTGCCCCGGCGTGACGAGCCTGGCCCGCCCACTCCCTCTTGCGAACAGCGTACGCATCGGCGTACGTTGTTCTCATACAAGCGAACGCTGTACGCAGCGAAGCGAGGAAAAGGGGAAGGGATCACCATGGACGAGGCTCGCAATCCGCGACGCTGGCTCATCCTGATCGTGCTCTGCCTCAGCACCCTGGTGCTGGTCGTCGACAACATGGTGCTGACCGTGTCGATCCCACCGATCGCGGAGGACCTCGGCGCCGACGCCGAGGCCATCCAGTGGATCATCGAGTCGTACATCCTGGTCTTCGCCGGACTGCTGCTCACGGCGGGCAGCCTGTCCGACCGGTTCGGCCGCCGCCGGATGATGATCATCGGGCTGGCCCTCTTCGGGGTGGCCTCGCTCCTCGCGGCCTACGCCGACTCCCCCGCCCAGCTCATCGCCGGCCGCGTGGTGATGGGCATCGGCGGCGCCCTGGTGATGCCGAGCACCCTCTCGATCCTGATCACCGTCTTCGACGAGGAGGAGCGCCGCAAGGCCATCTCCGCCTGGGGTGCGGTGGCCGTGCTCGGCCTCGTCGGCGGCCCGGGGCTGGGCGGCGTGCTCATCGCGCACTTCTGGTGGGGCGCGGTCTTCCTGATGAACGTGCCGATCGCGCTGCTCGCCATCGCCGCCGCGCTGATCCTGATGCCGGAGTCCAAGGGCCCCTGGCGCAGGCCCGACCTCGCGGGCATGGCCCTGTCCGTCACCGGCATGACCGCCCTGATCTGGACGATCATCGCCCTCCCGAAGGACGGTCTCACCGCCGCGTCCACCCTCACCTCGCTGGGCATCGCCGTGGTCGCCCTGGCCGCCTTCGCGGTCCACGAGGTACGCACCGACTCCCCGATGGTCCCGCTGGCGCTCTTCCGCGACCGGATGTTCAGCGGCGCCAGCTTCTCCCTCGTCCTGCTGACCTTCGCCAACGGCGGCCTGATGCTGGTCCTGACCCAGTACCTCCAGTTCGTCGGCGGCTACACCCCCACCGAGACCGGGCTGTCCTTCACCCCGCTGGCCGTCGCCACGCTCCTCTTCAACGGCCTCGGCGCCACCCTCGGCCGGAAGATCGGCAACCGCTTCATGACCGCCGTCGGCCTCGCGGTCATCGCCTCCGGCTTCGGTGTCCTGGCCACCCTGGAAGCGGGTGACGGCTTCGCGCCGCTGGCCACCGCCATGGTCCTGATGGGCATCGGCAGCGGGCTGGCCATGCCCGCCGCCACCGCGGCCCTCATGGGCGCCGTCCCCGAGGAGCACGCCGGCGTCGGCTCCGCCCTCAACGACACCGTCCAGCAGGCCGGAGCCGCCCTCGGCGTGGCCGTACTGGGAGCCGTGCTCTCCACCACCTACGCCGCCGGGATGCCCGCCTCGGCCCCGGCCGACGCCCGCCACTCCGTCGCCGCGGCGCTGACCGACCCGGCCTTGGCGGCCGCCGCCCGCGAAGCCTTCACCTCGGCGATGGCGGCGACCTTCACGGCAGCGGCGGCGGGAGTCCTGGCCGCCGCGGCCCTGGCCCTGATCCTGATGCGCGACCGGCCGCGGACCGGAGCCCCCGAGCCGGTGGGGGCCGGCGCGCACTGACCGGCGCAGGAAACGCAGAAGGCCCCGGCCGGTTTCCCGGTCGGGGCCTTCAAGTGCCCGGTGAGGCACTGGCGGAGGATACGAGATTCGAACTCGTGAGGGGTTGCCCCCAACACGCTTTCCAAGTCTGTTTGCCCAGGTAGGCGGCTCGTTCGTCCTTGTCCGCCCGTGTTCATGAGCGTTCACTGGGCGCTTAGCAGGGGCGCGCCGTATAGGGGTGAACGGTGCCGTACGGTGGTGAATGAGACGGAAACTGAGACGGGCTGCACGCGGTTGGGGCGCTCTCGCGTCCCGGCAGGTCAACCTTCCAGAGCCAGCAGGTCGGCGTTCAGGGCATCCGAGGCTGCGTGCAGGAAGTTCAGGTAGCAGTCATGGGCGTCTAACGCCTTCGCGTCGAGGGAATCAACGCTCGTGCTTGAGTCTTCATCGTAGGCTTGGCCGAGGGCGTCGAGAATGGCACTTCGAAACTTCTGGAGCTTGCCACCTGCCTGGATGACGGCGGCTGTGACCTCTCGTGGACCCTCGACATGAATCACCGCCTCATGATGCTTTAGGGCACTATGCGCCGCCGTTGCCTCTCGGTACTTGCGCAAGGCTTGCTCACGGAGCTCCTCCCGGTTATCGGTGGACTCAACGGCATCTGCCGTTTTATGGCAAGCCTCCATGAACAGGTCGTACGCCTCCCGGAACCCCGATGCATAGGCCACATACGCTGAGCGTCTGGGGTCCCGTAGTGATCGCCTGTGCTCTGCGGTTAGCTGGAAACGGGCCTGTGATCGCGCGAGTAGAGCCGCGACGACTGCCGCCCCGCCTGTGCCGACGGCTCCGACGGTGGCGCCCAGCACGGCGGCCAATCCTGCATCCATGCCCTGAGTGTTCTTGAGGCGGATGAGGATGGTGGCGAAACCGCGAGATTGGCTGCTGAGAGCGAGTCTTGCCCGTTAGGCAGACTCCAGGAGATGGCGGCCGTCGTGCGATCGAACGTGGGGAGCTGAGGAGTCCAAGGCGTCCAGGACGCGGACGGCGTAGACCTCGGTCATGGTGGTCTGCACCTCATGCGGCAGGAGCCACTCGACGGCTGTCGACTCGGCTGAGGTCTCTTCCTGACCGCCGACTGGCCGGCACAGGAAGACCAGGGCGACCACGCCCCGGCTCATGTTCTTGTAGACCCCGGTCAGCCGCTCAACCGCGATGCTGATCCCCGTCTCTTCCAGCACTTCCCGGACGACTCCGTCCTCCGGGCGTTCATCCAGTTCCAGCACGCCGCCGGGCGGCTCCCACGTGCCGTTGTCGGCGCGACGGATTACGAGAACGCGGCCGTCGTCGCGCACGACGATGCCCGCGACTGAGACCGAGTGAAGCGGCATCGACGCGCCCTCCGGGTAGCGTTGCTCATATACATGAGTCTAGGAGAAGCAGCAGGACATGAGCCCTACAACTTCGAGGGATTCCGGAAAGCCACGCTACCTACAGATCGCTGACGACCTCGGGCAGCAGATCAAGAACCTCGTTCTGCGCCCAGGCGAACAGGTTCCGAGCGAGTCTGAGCTGATGGAGCGCTATGGCGTCGCTCAGGGCACCGTACGCAAGGCGATGACGGAACTGCGGACAACGGGTCTGATCGTCACCCACCACGGCAAGGGTTCGTACGTGCGGAGTCGGCCGCCCGTCCAGCGGAAGTCCTCGGAGCGGTTCCGGCGGTCGCACCGCACGGCGGGTAAGGCCGCGTACCTGGCCGAGGCTGAGCAGTCGGGCAGTGTTCCAAGCGTTCGCGTGCTCTACGTCGGCCCCATCGAGGCCCCAGAGGGCATCGCGGAGCGCCTGTCGGTCTCGCCTGGCACGAAAGTTCTCGCCCGCCGTCGCCTCTACTTCAGTGACGGAATCCCCACGGAGGAGGCGACTTCGTACCTGCCCTGGGACATCTCCAAAGACATCCCGGAGCTGTTCGAGGAGAACCCCGGCGGTGGCGGCATCTACGCCCGCCTGGAAGAGCACGGGCACACGCTCGCCGAGTTCGCCGAGACGGTCCGTGTGCGCCTCGCGAGCAAGGCAGAGATCGCGGCGCTCAGCCTGAGCCCTGGTTCACCCATCATCCACTTGACGCGCAACGCCTGTTCGCAGGATGGCCGGATCGTGGAGGTCTGCGACACGCTCATGGCTGCTGATCAGTTCGTTCTCGACTACCGCATCCCCGCCGGAGACTGACGGTCTGGCTGGTTTCTGGCGGTCTACTGGCACACGCAACGCGCGGCGGGTTGACTCATGTACATGAGTGGGTCCACTCTCTAACTCGTAACTCCTGCACATGAGTACATGTGCATAGGAGCTGCGCTGTTGTGCAAGGGACCCGGGATAGAGCGGGTCGAGGGCGCGCCGGACCCTGGTCATTCCGGAGGGCTTAGACCGAAAGGTCACGTCTCCATACGCCTACGCCAGGCATGGCGGCTCTACCTCGCACGGGAGCCGCAGTCCTGAAGGAGACATCGCACCACTCACCTCGCCGCAGCGTTCCACGGCGGCCGGTTGCCTCCTCCGCCCGTTCCTCGCCTTGGCGGGTGGACGGACGGGGTTGAGGGGAGCCGGCATTCCGCTCCACCCCAACACAGTGCAGCCCCGGCGCGGGAACGCCGGGGCTGCTTGTTCGGGCCCCGTTCCTCTCTCGAAGGAGCAAGACCCATGAAGTCCATCGCTGCACTTCAGAACGTCGTTACCCCATGGACCGACGGCCTTGAGCCGACGGACGCGGAGCTGGAAGCGATCGAGATCGAGCTGCCGCTGATTTTGGCGGAACGCGACCTGCTCGACGCGCAGATCATGACGCTGGACCGGACGCCCGCCGAGGTGGACGAGCAGCGGCTCCGGCGGGCCTGCCGGCAGGTGCTCGCCGCCTGGATCGCGCTGGAGAACCGGGTCGCCCATCTTCCGTCCTCGGGTGGCGCGGCATGAACCGCAAGGCGAAAGCCGCGCTCGTCCTGGCCCTGGTGGCCGTGGTCGCCATGGCCTTCCGTGTCTCCTGGAACGCCCTGCGGGACGTGGCCAAGGCCATCGGCGCGGACGCGACGGCCGCGACCCTCTACCCGTTCGTGGTCGACGGCCTGATGGCCCTGGCCCTGGTCGCCGCACTCACGCTGACCGGTGACGCCCGTCGATTCGCCCTGCGGGTGCTGGCCGCATACACGCTCGCGTCGCTGGTCCTGAACTACGTGCACGGGCTGCTGCCCGAGCTGCACTCCGAGTCGATCGGTTGGACCCGACTGGCCGACGGGGACGTCACGAACTGGGCGCTCGTGCTGCTGGCGACGTCGCTGCCGGTTGGGTCGATCTACTTCGGCTCCGACCTCGTCGCCAAGGTTCTCCACCACCGCCAGGCAGGCGAGCCGCACGGTGAAGAATCGACTCAGATCGATGCAAATCGGTCGATGTCTGACCAGGGTGAACCGGTTGTCGAGGAGACGACCCCGGGGGTGGAAGTGGACTCTTCACTCGTCCCGCTGGTCGACCCGATCGAGGCCCGAGCACAGCTCGCTGTGGCCACCGAGTCGGTACGTCCGCGTCGAGCGACGGGCCGAGTTCCCCAGGCCGCTCGATCGACCCGACCGACCCGCACGGACATCGAGCTGATGGCCGAGGCGCGGAGCCTGACGGAGTCGTGGCCGATCGAGAAGCTGACCGGCGAGGGCATCCGCAAGGCGCTGCGCACATCCCCGGCCAAGGCCCGGGTCGTGCGTGAGGCGCTGAAGGCGGAGCGCGAGCGGGACACTAGTGCCGTGGTGGTGGCCGGATGAGGCTGAGGTTCGCCGACTGCTTCGACCCGACTGGAAGAGTCCACGGCCTGCCCACCTTTCCGTGGCGCCTCGCCCCGGACGGGCTCGCTACCCGCCGGCAGTTACGGGCCTTGGGCCTGCGTCCCGGGGGTCAGGACATCGCCGGTCAGGTACTCCGGCCGCGCTTTCGGCGGGGCCCGTTGACCGCGTTCCTGTACCGCGTTGACCGCGCGAAACCGGTCCGGCCGATGACCCCGGCCAAGGCCGCCGCGCTCGCCAAGGCCAACACGGCCCGCCGCACCTGCCCCGAATGCCGCCGCGACGCCGGATACGTCATCCCGGCCTCGCTCGGCATGTGCGTCCCCTGCGCCTACCCCGAAGCCTCCTGAAGGGAGATGACCGTGAACCACCTGCCCGAACCCGCCCGACCGTCCGGCATCGTGCAACTCCCGGACGGCACCCACGTCTACGCCGAGAACCTGCCCGCCACCTACACCGGGCCGCAGGTCGTACACCAACACATCCACCAGGCACCCCCGGACAAGACCGTCCAGCGGATCGCGCTCGGCTCCGGGGTTGGCGCCGGAGCGGTCGCGGCCGGCGTGTACTTCGGCCCCCTCCTCGTCGGTGCGCTGACCGCGATCGCAGCCAACATCGCGATGCTCGCCGTCCTCGCCCTGGTCCTCGGCTGGTGTGTCCACACGGTCGTGAAGTCCGTCGGCAGCCCCGATGCCGCATCAGCCGTGAAGAACGTGCGCAAGGCCCGCCGCCGGCGCGGCTGACGGCTGCCCGATCCACCCGCCCCGTGCGGGTGGTGAGGGGAGCCGGACAGACCGGCCCCGGAGGGAGCGTCATGGCGAAGGACCCGAAGTTCACCGCTCGTGAGATCACGCAGATCGGCTGGTACACGGCCCGGATGGCCAAGCGCGGAATCGCCGGGGAGAACGTCCACCTCGGTGACCTCCAGAAGAAGGTCGATCGGATCATCGACGGCGCCCGCGAACGCGAGCAGCAGCAGGCCGCCGATGCGGCGGAGGCCGAGAAGGCCGCCCGTAAGGCCAGGGCCAAGAACCTCAAGACCAAGTAGTTGTGCCCCGGGGCGGCCGTCCCGGCCAAGGAATCAGGCCGCCCCGGGCCCTACCCACCCCGCTTGTCAGCGAGAGCAGGAGTTCTCAGCATGACCGACAACGTCGTCCCCCTGTTCAAAGACCCCTCGACCTCGACCGACACCGTTACCGCGGCTTCCTCCACCCCGGGCCCGGCCGCCGCCGGCACGGTGCGGCCGGTGCAGGTGTGGAAGCGCACCGCACGCGGTGTCCGTATGGCGGTGACCAGCGAGCAGACGCGCACCGCTGCCCGGCTGGTGGCCCGGCACGGCATGTACGTCATCGGCGGCACGAGGATCACGGCGAAGCGGACGTGGGATGGGCGGACCGCGTCCCGGTACGAGCGGATGATCCGCGCCGCAGAAGCGGGCGGGAACTTCGAAGAGGCGAAGGAGTGGGAGGACCGGCTGCAGCGCTTCCGATCCGGCCGCCACCACCGGCGCATGGACCTGCTCCGCTCCGCCCCCGACCTCGCCAAGACCGTGGCCGTCGGCACCGGCCTCACCGTCGGTGGCCTCCTGTTCCTCGGGATCGTGCTGGCCATAGCGAACAAGGACATCTCGTGGGTGTTCGCCCCGATTGGCACGGTGATCGAGGCGATCCGGATGATCGTGGTCGTGGCCACCGTGGCGTGGGGGCCCGCGCTCACGATCGGCCCGTGGCTGGCCTTACTGGCCTTGTGGGGCGTCGGCCGCCGCCAGCAGACCGCACCTCAGTGGACGCTCCCCGCCCAGCAGCGCGACACCACCGGAGCACCCATTACTCCGTCGATCGTTGTCACCGCCCTGCGTGACCTCGGTATCGCCCCGCTGAGGGGCGCCATCAAGGACATGGGGGATGCCGGCGCCGCGATGCTCGGCCCGATCCGCATCGCCGGATGCGGCGTGGAAGTCGACGTCACCCTCCCCTCCGGCGTCTCCACCGCCGAGGTCCAGGGACGGCGCAGGAAGCTCGCCGAGAACCTCGCCCGCCACGAGCACGAGGTCTTCATCACCCTGCCGGCCGCCGCCCGCACGGTCCGACTGTGGATCGCCGACTCCGGCGCCCTCGACCAGCCGATCGGCCCCTCCCCACTGGTCACCGACGAGACCATGACCGCCAACTACCGGACCGGCAGGGCCCCCTGGGGTCAAGACCTGCGCGGCGACGCAGCGACGCTGAGCCTCTACCAGCGCCACCTGCTCATCACGGGTCTGTCGAACCAGGGAAAGACGGCCGCCCTGCGTGCGCTGGCCCTGTGGCTGGCCCTCGACAAGACGGTCGAGTTCCGGATCGCCGACCTCAAGGGCGTAGGTGACTGGGCCATGTTCGACGGCCTGGCCACCACCCTGATTCAGGGCCCGACCGACGACCACGTCATCGCCGCCACCGAGATGGTCGAAGGCATGGTTGCCGAGATGGAGCGCCGCATTCAGGCTCCGCCCGGGACCGTCTTCACTCCGCTGGTCGGCATCGTGGATGAGGCGCAGGTCGCGTTCATGTGCCCGGCCGTCGGCGCGGACAAACGGCCTTACGGCGGGTCCAAGGCCACCTCCCGCTACTTCATGGCCGTCCGGAAGATCCACAACCAGGGCCGGGCCGTCGACGTGATCCTCGAAGAGGGCACGCAGGACCCGACCGACCAGAACCTCCCCAAGCTCGTCCGGGAAGGCGCTCACACCCGCATCTCCCTCGCCCTGGGCACCGAGTCGCAGGCCCGAATGGCGCTGGGCGACAAGGCCGTCGACGGCGGCGCCGCCCCGCACCTGCTCAGGCAGGGACTCGATAAGGGCACCGTCGTTGTCGCCTCCGACGGCATCGCCATCCCGGCCGGGCAGGCGTCCATCACGGTCCGCACCCACTACATCGACACAGACACCGCCGCCCTGATCGCCGAGCGGGCCAAGGCCATGCGCGCCGGCATCGTCACCGCGCGCACCGTCGACCACGGGCCGGCCATCGACCCGCTCGCGGACATCCTGTCCGTCCTCGGCACCGAGCCGCGCGTACTCACGCAGGACGTTCTCAAGCGGCTCGCCGTGCTGAACGAGAAGGCGTACGGCGGGTGGTCGTTCATCGACCTCAAGCGCGTCCTGGACGGCACCGGCGCCGAGCCATACAAGTCCGACGGCCGCATGGTCATCGGCCGCGACCGCATCGCCCGCGTCCTCGCCAACCGGCCGGACGAAGGTTCCGCTTCTGCCGCCGAGTAGAGGGAGCCGCACCCTCCCGGGTCAGGGAGGCAGGGAGAACTCCCTAACCGCCTCCCTGACCCGCCTCCCTGGGTCTGAGCTGCGCAAATGATCTGCCAGGGAGGCAGGGAGGCACCGCAGGTCAGACCCCCGAAAACCCCCTCCACACGCACCCCGACAGGGGGTGCTCCAGCCTCCCTGCCCACCGAGAGGCAGGGATTCCGCTTCACCCGCCCGGACATGCCAAGAGCGGCCCCACATCCGCCAAGACCAGGGCCGCTCTCGTCCAGAACGCCAAGAACTGGAGAGACCAGCATGACCCACACCACCGACTTCCCGCGAGACCCCGGCCGCCCGGCCTTACCCGCCCACCTCCGCACCGCGCTCTGGCTCGCCGAACTGGGATTGCCTGTGCTGCCGCTGCGGGCGGGCAAGCTTCCCTTCGGGAACTGCACCTCCTGCACCAGCAACAAAGCCGCCGGGCCCTGCCGGTGTGGTGACCGCCCGAACATGAAGTTCGCCGGGCCCTGCCAGTGCCCGGCCCCCTGCCACGCCTGGGCTGCCGCCACCACCGACCCCGCCGTCCTCACCTCCCCGGCATGGGCCCGGGCCTGGCAGCAGGCCGGAGCAGTCGCCTACCACCCCGGCGGGGGCGGCTTCACGGTCGTCGACCTCGACAACGCCGACGCCGTCACGTGGGCCCGCCAGACGCTTCCCGCGACCAAGATCGTGCCGACGACGCGCGGGGAGCACTGGATCTACCGGGGCGCCATGCAGTCCGCCAACCACGCCCGGCCCGGCGTCGACATCAAGTCCCTGATGGCCTACGCCGTGTGGCGGGGCCCCGGTGCTGGCCACATCACCGCTCTGCCGGACGCCGTCCGCGCGCTGGTCCTGAAGGAAGAGACCACCCGGCCCCTTCGCGGGGAGGTGGACTCTTCGTCTCCCACCCGCGCCCGGTGGGACCGATCGGTCGCCACCGGCTGCCGCCACACCGACACCTTCGTCCAGACCGGCCTGACCCAGGGGCTCGCCAGGGTCGCCGCCTGCCGCGAGCAGGGCGCCGGCAGCGCCGCCTACGGCGTCGCCCGCTTCCTCGCCAACCAGCACGCCGCATGCCCCGGTCCGTGCGGTCTGGAGATGCTCGGGCGCCAGGTCATCGACGCGGCCGTCGATGTCGGAGTGCCCGAGGCGTACGCCGAGCGTGCGGTCACGCGCGGCCTTGCCGCTGTGGCGGTGAGGGCGTCGTGACCACCGGCCCCCGCCCCGCCGAACCGACCCCCACCCCGGACAGCAGTAGCGCGCCGAAGGTCGTCGCCGAAGGCGTCCCTTCTGCCCTTCGCCCTGACCCGCACGGGGACGAACGGACGCCGCCCCGTCGCCTGGCTCCACATCAACGCCCCCGGACGCGGCGTGACCCCGTCGGTCCGTTCCTGGTGCGCGTGTGGGCGGGATCTGTTTGCCGCTGGTCAGTGGCGTGCGCTTGCCCTGATCGCCGACCACGAGCAGCACCGCACCGACTGCCCCCACATCACGCCCGCCCAGGAAGGGAGGAAGGCCGCATGAGCCTCGCCGAGGAGCTGCCCGCTCCGTCCAACCCGATGGCCGTCGCACGCCGGATCCTGCCCGGCTGGCAGGACGAGCAGCAGCGCCTGCTGTGCAGGCGGTGGCGGGGATCGTGGATGCACTGGACGGGTACCTGCTGGCGAGAGTTCGAAGAGCAGCAGATGCGCGCCACTCTGTACAAGCAGTTGGAGCACGCCACCTACGTCGCTGGCACAGACAAGGACGGTCTGCCGGATGTGAAGGACTGGGCGCCTACCCGCACCAAGCTGAGCAACCTCCTGGACGCCCTCACGGCCGTCACTCTCTTGCCCTCGGAGGTGGACGCGCCCTCGTGGATCGATCGGCAGGAAACCGCGGGGGACCGCAGCCCGATCGTCGCGTGCGAGAACGGGCTCCTGCGGATTCGAGACCGAGCGCTCCTGCCCCACACGCCGGGGTTCTTCAACCTCGTGTCCGTGCCGTTCGCATACGACGAGGCGGCCACGGCCCCGGCCTGGGAGAAGTTCCTGCACCAGCTCTGGCCAGAGGATCCCAGCGCCATCCAGGCCTTGCAGGAGTGGTTCGGCTACGTCCTCTCCGGCCGCACCGACCAGCAGAAGATCCTGCTCATGAAGGGGCCCACCCGATCCGGGAAAGGAACGATCACCCGGATCCTGACCGAGTTCGTCGGCAAGAAGAACATCGCCGGTCCCACCCTGGCCAGCCTCGGCACCAACTTCGGTTTGTCCTCGCTGGTCGACAAGCCCTTGGCGGTCATCTCCGACGCCCGCCTAACCGGTAACGAGGGAGGCCAGGTGGTGGAGCGGCTCCTCACAATCTCTGGCGAGGACACCATCGACATCGACCGTAAGTACCGCGACCTGTGGACCGGGAAGCTGCCGACCCGGTTGATGATCCTCACCAACGAACTCCCTAGCTTCGGCGACAGCAGCGGCGTGATCGCCCGCCGATTCATCGTGCTCAACATGACTGTCTCCTGGCTCGGCAAGGAAGACACCACCCTTGACGAGTCCCTCAAGCGGGAGATGCCCGGAATCCTGAACTGGGCCCTCGACGGCCTCGCCCGTCTCCAGGAGACCGGCCGGATCAGCCAACCCGCTTCCTCCCGGGAGGCGATCACGATCATGCAAGACACTGCGTCACCCACCAGCGCGTTTGTCCGCGAACGCTGCGCCACCGGGCCTGACTGCGCTGTGCCCGTGGACGCCCTGTGGAACGTCTGGCGCGAATGGGCCGAGGACAACGGCGTACGTGCCGGCACCAAGCAGGTCTTCGGCCGCAACCTTCAGTCCGTCGTCCCCCAACTCCACCGGGAACGCCCCCGCGACGAGTACGGCCGGCAGGTGCCGACCTACACCGGCATCACGCTCAACCAGTGCGGTCCACATTCCCATGAGTCGCGACTCAAGCGACTCAACCCGGTTCAGAACGCCCTCTGAGCCGCTCTGAGTCGCTTGAGACGCGACTCAACGCAATGTGAATCCAACTTGCATCCGTCGGCCGTCCCCACGACTCGTGGGGGCGGCCGACGTCGGTCTACGGGAACGAAGGAGAACCCACGCATGGATGCTCACGACGCCGAACCTCCGATCGATCTCACCCTCGTCCTGCTGACCGTCGAGGAGGCAGCGCGGCGGCTGCGGATCGGTCGAACCCTCTGCTTCCGCCTGATCGGCACCGGCGAGCTGGAGTCTGTGCCCGTCGGCCGCCTGCGGCGGGTGCCGGTGGGAGCCGTCCACGACTACGTGGCCCGCCTTCGCGCCACCCACCGCCGTGCCGTGCCCACCCCATGAAGAGGAACCCTGTGGAACAGAAGAAGCGCACCCGCCAGCCCAACGGCGCGTCATCGATCTATCTCGGCACCGACGGCAAGTGGCACGGTCGCGTGACCGTCGGGGTGCGGCCGGACGGCAAGCCCGACCGCCGGCACGTCGAGCGGAAGACACAAGCCGAGGTCACGAAGGCCGTCCGGGCTCTGGAGCAGCAGCGCGACGCGGGGACCGTACGGAAGATCGGCCAGCAGTGGACCGTGAAGACCTGGCTGGAGCACTGGGTCGAGAACATCGCCAAGAAGTACGTGAGCGAGAACAGCTACGACGGGTACGAGGTGGACGTCCGGGTCCACCTCGTACCGGGCCTCGGAGCTCACAAGCTGGAGCGGCTGGAGCCGGAGCACCTGGAAGAGTTCTACGCCCGCATGCAGAAGAGCGGCAGCGCGGCCGGGACGGCGCATCACGTGCACCGCACGATCCGGGTAGCCCTCACCGAGGCGGTTCGGCGGGGACACGTCCCGAAGAACGTCGCCGAGATCGCCAAGGCTCCCCGGCTCGAAGAGGAGGAGATCGAGCCGTACACGATCGAAGAGATTCAGAGCCTCCTCTTGGAGGCCTCGAAGCTCCGGAACAGTGCCCGGTGGGTCATCGCCCTGGCCCTCGGGCTGCGGCAAGGGGAAGCGCTCGGCCTCAAGTGGGAGGACGTCTACCTGGACGCCGGGTACATCCGCGTCCGGAAGAACCGCCTGCGTCCGAAGTACGAGCACGGGTGCCGGGAGAGCTGCGGCCGGAAGCCGGGGTACTGCCCGGCCCGCAAGGAGACGCGGCGCGAGGTCAAGAACACCAAGTCCCGCGCCGGCCGCCGCACCATCGGCTTGCCCGAGCCGATCATCAAGCTCTTGCGCAAGCACCGGGAAGAGCAGGGGCGGGAGCAGAAGCGTGCCGGGGACGAGTGGGAGGACAAGGGGTACGTCTTCGCTCAGCCCACCGGCGGGCCCCTCATCCCGAACACGGACTACCACCACTGGAAGAAGCTCCTGGGGGACGCCGGGGTCCGGGACGGGCGGCTGCATGACGCACGCCACACCGCCGGGACGGTCCTTCTGCTGCTGGGGGTCCCCGATGTGGTGGTTGACGCGATCATGGGCTGGGAGCCGGGAGGGTCGGCGCGGATGCGGGCCCGGTACATGCACGTGACGGGGCCCATGCTGAAGAGCGTCGCCAAGCAGATCGGTGACGCGCTCTGGGGAGCCGCCGAGGAGGCCCCGGACCCGAACTGAGACGGAAACTGAGACGGGACAAGCGAAAAGCCCCGCTGCGAGCAGCGGGGCTTTTCGACATCGTGCCCGGTGAGGCACTGGCGGAGGATACGAGATTCGAACTCGTGAGGGGTTGCCCCCAACACGCTTTCCAAGCGTGCGCCCTAGGCCACTAGGCGAATCCTCCGCCGCAAACAATACAAGACGTTGAGGGGTGCTCGCGAACGTGATCGTCGGCGGGAGGGCAGGTCGGGGTCCGGCTCGATTCCGGGGGCCTCCATCCGCTAAGGTGGGGCCAGCCCCTCACGTGGCGCTATCTCACCCAACTCCCCCAGGGCCGGAAGGCAGCAAGGGTAAGTGGGCTCTGGCGGGTGCGTGGGGGGCGCTTTGCGTTCCCGTGGGCCTTCGTGGCGTCCGCGGGCCGCTCTTGTCGGTGGTCCCGGATAACCTCGTAGACGTGTCGTCCCTTGCGCTGTACCGCCGCTATCGCCCCGAGTCGTTCGCCGAGGTCATCGGGCAGGAGCATGTCACTGCACCGCTGATGCAGGCCCTGCGGAACAACCGGGTCAATCACGCGTACCTGTTCAGCGGGCCGCGCGGGTGTGGAAAGACCACCAGCGCGCGCATCCTCGCCCGGTGCCTGAACTGTGAGCAGGGTCCCACTCCGACCCCCTGCGGGGAGTGCCAGTCCTGCCGGGACCTCGCCAGGAACGGGCCGGGGTCCATCGACGTCATCGAGATCGACGCCGCCTCGCACGGTGGTGTGGACGACGCCCGTGACCTGCGCGAGAAGGCCTTCTTCGGGCCGGCGTCCAGCCGCTACAAGATCTACATCATCGACGAGGCCCACATGGTCACCCCGCAGGGCTTCAACGCCCTGCTGAAGGTGGTCGAGGAGCCGCCGGAGCACCTCAAGTTCATCTTCGCCACCACCGAGCCGGAGAAGGTGATCGGGACCATCCGGTCCAGGACGCACCACTACCCCTTCCGTCTGGTGCCGCCCGGCACCCTGCGGGACTACCTGGGCGAGGTCTGCGGGCGGGAGGGCGCCACGGTCGAGGACGGCGTGCTGCCGCTCGTCGTGCGCGCCGGAGCCGGTTCCGTGCGTGACTCGATGTCCGTCATGGACCAGCTGCTCGCCGGTGCGGGTGATGACGGTGTGACGTATGCCATGGCGACCTCGCTGCTCGGGTACACCGAGGGGTCCCTGCTCGACTCCGTCATCGACGCCTTCGCCGCCGGGGACGGGGCCGCCGCCTTCGAGGTCGTCGACCGGGTGGTCGAGGGCGGGAACGACCCGCGCCGGTTCGTCGCCGACCTGCTGGAGCGGCTGCGCGACCTCGTCATCCTGGCCGCCGTGCCCGAAGCCGGGGAGAAGGGGCTGATCGACGCCCCCGCCGATGTCGTGGAGCGGATGCAGGCCCAGGCGTCCGTGTTCGGGGCCGCCGAGCTGTCGCGCGCCGCCGATCTGGTCAACACCGGGCTCACGGAGATGCGCGGCGCGACCTCGCCGCGGCTGCAGCTGGAGCTGATCTGCGCCCGCGTGCTGCTGCCGGCCGCCTTCGACGACGAGCGGTCCTTCCAGGCCCGGCTCGACCGGCTGGAGCGCAGCGGGGCCGCCGCCTTCGCGGCCGCGCCCGCCATGGGGTACGTCCCCGGGCCCGAGACGCACGCCATGGCGCCCGCCGGTCCCGGCGGGGGTGTGGCCGCCGCGCGCGCCGCCGCTGCCGCCGTCCAGCCGCCCGCGCAGGTGCCGGCTCCCGCGGCTCCCGCGCCGGTCCGGGCTCCCGAGCAGCCGGAGGCTCCGGTGCAGGCCGCGCCGGCCGCCCCCGCGCCCGCCGCCCCCGCCC
>NZ_JARAYQ010000122.1:0-23964 GCF_033794505.1 Streptomyces sp. MB09-01
CCCCCAACAGGCGGCGGAGGTCACACTCCCGCGCCCGCCCCCGCCGGTACGGGGACCGGGCCGCCCGACATCGCGCGGGCCATCCACGCGGAGGAGCGCAGGGTCTGCGCGACGAAGGCGCCGCGGCCCACGCCGAGGAGCCGCAAGGCCGGGCCGTGGTCCACGGCGACCAGGGCGGCGGCGCAGGCCAGCAGTCCGCGCCACCCGGCCGTGACCGACCGGCGGGCAGGCCGGGGCAGCCCGGCGAGGCCCTCCTGCAGGCGGAGGCAGTGGAAGGGGACGTGCCGCTCCTCGTCCGCCAGGATCCGGCCCGCGACCTCGGAGACCAGCGGGTCGGCGGCGCCGTCGCGCAGGGCCCGGTAGTACCCCAGGGCCACGGCCTCGGCGATCATCAGCACCAGCAACTCCACCCGCAGCCCGAGCAGTCGCCGTACCCGGACGAACGCCGCGTCGCTCCAGTGTCCGTCGAGGGTGTCCGCCCCGCCGGCCGCCAGCAGCAGCTTCAGCAACCGCGCGTGGTTCTGCTCCTCGGCGATGAAGAGCCGGACCGCCTCGGCGTAGACCGGATCGCCCGCGAGGTCGGCCTTGCCGGAGAGTGCGGAGCCGTCACCGTCCTCGCCGACCTGGAACTTCTGGATACTGCGGACGATCTCGGCTGGCAGCTGCGCGCCCCTCCCCCAGTCGGGGTCGCCCAGAGCCGCCCGGCGCTCCCGCTCGGCCTCGAACTCGCCCACCCACGCCCCGTACCCCATTTTGATCATGTTCAAGAATCTAGCGACTGTTGAGCGTGTTCAAAAGTGCTGGAGCGTCATGACCGCGTAACAGAACGACGCGGGCAGCCGACCTCAAGCGGTCGGGGCGAGGGGGCACTCGGCGGAGACGGTGGGTGACACGCCAGGCAACCGCGCGCCGGAAGCCCCCCGCCGGCGCGCCGTCAGCACCCTTCGCGGCATCCGGCTTTACGGATGGCCGCCCCCGCCTCTATCTTGAACGTGTTCACATTGAACGCGTTCAAGGAGGCGTGGTGGTCGCGGGTGATTTCGTCTTTGCCGTGCTGCTGTTCTTCGGTGCGGTCCTTCCGGCAGGCGTGTGGATCGTCGTCGCCTTCGTCAAGGCGTGTGGAGAGCGTCGCGAACTTCGACGGATGCCCCCTCGGGGGACGGCATCGGGTGCGGACTAACCGAGGTGTGTTCGGTGCCCGCCGGGGCCGTGCCCCGGGGCCGGGCCGCAGCCGGCGGGTGGGCAACGCCTTCGATGGCGAGCTACTACGCCCTGCGGGCGTCACTTCTCCTCGCTGGTGGGTCTGAGGCGTCTGCGGGTGAGGGGGACGGTGACGCGCCCCGCTGGTGGGGTACCGGCGCGTGCGGGGGCGACGCGGGGATTTCGTCCTGGTGGAGGGCGACCGTACGGGTCGGGGCGGGGATCGAGATGCCCTCCGCACGGAACCGCCGGTGCAGGCGCTTGATGAACTCGTGCTTGATCCGGTACTGGTCGCTGAACTCGCCGACGCCCAGGATCACCGTGAAGTTGATGCGGGAGTCCGCGAACGTGTGGAAGCGGACGGCCCCTTCGTGGTCGGGGACCGCGCCGTTGATGTCGGCCATCACCCCGTCGACGACCTCGAGGGTCACGCGCTCGACGTGCTCCAGGTCGCTCTCGTAGCCCACGCCCACCTGGACCAGGATCGAGAACTGCTGCTCCGGCTGGGTGAAGTTGGTCATGTTCGTCCGCGCGAGACGCCCGTTGGGGATGATGACCAGGTTGTTCGACAGGTTGCGCACCACGGTGTTGCGCCAGTTGATGTCGACGACGTACCCCTCCTCACCACTGGTGAGCCGGATGTAGTCACCGGGCTGCACGGTCTTCGAGGCGAGGATGTGCACCCCGGCGAAGAGGTTGGCGAGGGTGTCCTGGAGTGCCAGGGCCACCGCCAGACCGCCCACTCCCAGGGCGGTGACCAGGGGCGCGATGGACACGCCGAGGGTCTCCAGGGCGACGAGCACGCCCATCACGAGGACCACGATCCGCGTGATGTTGACGAAGATGGACGCCGACGCGGCCACCCCGGTGCGCGCCCCCGCCACGGACTGGACGAGGCCCGCGACGACCCGCGCCGCGCTGAGCGTGGCGATGAGGATGAGCAGCGCGGTCAGGGACTGGTTCACGAACCCCGAGACCCGCGCGGTGAGCGGCAGGGTCGTGGCGGCCACGGCGGCGCCCGCGATGAGCGCGGCACCCGGGGCGATGGTGCGCAGCGCGTCGACGATGACGTCGTCTCCCCGCCACCGGGTCCGCTCGGCGTGCCGGCCCAGCCACCGCAGGAGGGCGCGCAGCAGCAGCCCGGCGGCGGCGCCCGCCGCCAACGCGATGGCGGCGACCAGCCAGTCGTGCAGGACGAGATCGCGGTTCAACGGACCCCCTCCGCTGCGCGGCCCCGGCCCGGGGGCATGGCGGCGGGCGCTGCCGACCGTCGTATGAGGTGTGTCGTCACCTTGTCACCTGTCAGTTCGTCGTGCGGTAAACCGCGTTCGGGCGTGTGTGCGCATCCGGAACGGGCTGCCATCCTGCCCCATGGCGGGGTGACGCACTGCAGGCGGGGCGGCGGCTACCGCCGTACGGCGGCGTGTTCGAGGACGGCGCGGACCTCCGCGGTGATCGCGCTCTCGTTGCGTTCGAACTCGGGGCCGGTCAGCAGCTGGGGGTCGGCCGGCAGGCCGGTGAGCACCGGGGTGTGGAGGTGGCCGCCGGGCAGGTGCGGGGCGAGTTCGGTGCGCAGCCGGTTGGAGCGGTAGGCGACCTCGTTGGACAGGTAGCCGCCACCGCCGCCCGCGACGGCCCGCGAGCCCGGAGTCGGGCCGTCGGTGCGGTCGACGGGGGCCGTGCCGCCCGCCGGGATCTCGGTCACCTCGGTGTTGAGGAGGACCGGGTACGGCGTCTGCACGGCGCCGGTCACCGCGTCGGCGGGCAGCGTGGTGCGGATGAACTCCGGGCCCGGGCCGAGGCCGGGGGCCGTCACCGGATGCTCGCGGGTGCCGCCGGAGAGGGCGCGCGCGTTGTCGGGGTACGGGTCGGCGGACCGCGCCCGCCCCGCCCAGTCCTCCAGGGTGAAGATGCCGGGGTAGCCCTGGCTGACGGTGGTGATGACGTCGGCGGAGGCGGGACCGGAGGCCAGGCGCGGGGCGAACGCCCGCTCCACCATGCCGGCGTCGAAGTCGGCGTACCGGACGGGCAGGACGACGGCGCGGATCTCGGCGGGGCTGCCGTCGGCGAGGGTCACGCGCCGCCCGTTGAGCTGTAGGGCGGCCGATCCGGACGGGTTGGCGCGGCGGATCTCCGCGTCCAGCCCGAAGGGGTCGAACCCGCTGATGAAGACCTTCCGTACGCCGGGCGCCGTCCGGAAGGCGTTGTCGGCGAGGCCGCGGGAGGCGTCCTCGAAACGGGCGCGGAACGCCGCCCGATCCACGGTGAACTGCGGCTGCCAGCGGGCGAGTTCGGCGGTCATCCCGAGCCGCGCCCAGTACAGCGGCCGGTCGTCACCGGGGGCGAGGTCGCCGCCGGGCCGCTGGCCCTGGGCCCGCCGTACGGAGGCCTGCCAGAGGGCCTGGCCCCAGGAGTCGAGGAGCCGTTCGGCCTCGGCGGGGCTGCGCGTCGCGCACAGGGCGGCGGGAAAGCGTCGTACGAAGTCCCCGAACCCGGCTCGCTCGACGAGGGCGGTGGTACGGGTGTCCGCGAGCCGTGCCTGTTCGGCGTCGAGCGGTACGGACGCCGGGGGGCGACAGGCGGACGCGCCGCCGGCCGCGTGCGCGGGCGTGGCGACCGCCACCGGGAGGACGGTGACGAGGAGGGCGGCGGCCGATGCCGCACGGCGTAAGAGCATCATGCGATGTGACATTACATAGCGACCGTCACCCCCACCAGGCACACCGGCCGCAGCCGCCAGGACTGGCTCAACTCCGCCGCTGACACGTCCGGTTCGAACGCCGCAGCCTGGTAGTGCACAAGCCGTGGATCCGACGCGAAGCCGTCACCGGGCGCGTGGCCGCAGATCCCGGTGGTGGTCCCCGATGTCGAAGGGGCGGCAGGCGCTCCCGCACGTTACGAATAGACGGATGCATCCGAATCGGGTCGCCGGCCGGAAGGCGAGGCGAGGGACCGCCGGTGCGCGACGGCGCCAGCAGGTGGTCTCCCGGTGCAAGGCATTCATCAGGACCGACTCGAACGTCGTGGGAAAGGGACTCGCTTTGAGCATCGCACCGCGCTGGGCCCGCTGGATCGTTCCGCTCGTACTGCTGCTCGTCTGGGTCGGCATCGGCGCGGCGCTCGGACCGTACGCGGGGAAGCTGCGGGAGGTCGCCACGAACGACCAGGCGGCGTTCCTGCCGCGGAGCGCCGAGTCGACGAAGGTCCTCGAAGCCCGCAAGTCGTTCGAGGGGGCGCAGTCCGTCCCGGCGGTCGTCGTGTGGACGGCGCAGGGGGCGGCCCGGGTGAGCGCCGGCCAGCAGGAGGCTGCCACGCGGGCGGTCGGGGAGCTCACCGGACGTCCCGGGATCACCGGTCCGCCCTCGCCGGCCGCCGTCTCCGTGGACGGCCTGGCGATCCAGGCCGTCGTGCCGCTCGCGCCCGGCCTGGGCGAGGAACTGCCGGCGGTCCTGGACGAGGTGCGGCAGGCCGCTCAGGAGGTGCCGGGCACCTCGGTCCGGATCGCCGGGCCGGCGGCCGGCCAGGCGGACCTGTCCGATGCGTTCGCCGGTATCGACGGGCTGCTGGTGGGCGTGGCGCTCGGAGCGGTGCTGTTGATCCTGCTCCTGGTCTACCGCAGCGTGCTTCTGCCCCTGCTGATCATCATCAGCGCGGTGTTCGCACTCGGCCTGGCCTGCGCGGTGGTGTACGCGCTGGCCGACCGGGGCGTCGTCCGCGTGGACGGCCAGGTCCAGGGCATTCTGTCGATCCTGGTGATCGGGGCCGCGACCGACTACGCCCTCCTCCTGGCAGCGCGTTTCCGGGAGGAGCTCGTCGTACGGGGCGACCGGCTGGAGGCAGTGGCGGCCGCCGGGCGCCGGTCCGCCGGCGCGATCACCGCGAGCGCGGCGACCGTGGCGCTGGGGCTGCTCGCTCTGCTGGTGAGCGACCTGACGAACAACCGGGCTCTCGGGCCGGTCGGCGCGATCGGCATCGTCTGCGCGGTGTTGAGCTCCCTGACCTTCCTGCCGGCCGTTCTCGTCCTGCTGGGCCGGGCCGCCTACTGGCCCGCCGTGCCCGGGGCGGCCGACGCGTCGGCCGGGGGTCGCGGCGTGTGGCGCCGTGTCGCGGGGCTGCTCGACCGGTCACCGCGGCGCGTGTGGATGTCCACGGCCCTCCTGCTCGTGGTCCTGGCGGGGTTCTCCGCCTCCCTGCCGTCCAAGGGCGTACCGCTGGACGAGATCTTCGTCAACGACGCACCCTCGGTCGGCGCCCAGCAGACCCTTGCCCGGCACTTCCCCGGCGGTTCGGGCAACCCGGCCGTCATCATCACCGACGCCGGGCGCGTGGCCGAGGTGCGGTCGGCCGCCGAGGACACGGAGGGTGTAGCGGCGGTCGTCCCCGTCACCGCGAGCGGCCGTCCGGGCTCGGGGGCTCCGCTCGTCGTGGACGGCCGGGTGCGCCTGGACGCCACGCTGGAGGCGGCGGCCGACAGCGACGCCGCGAAGGAGACGGTCCAGGCGCTGCGCGAGCGGGTGCACGGGGTGCCGGGTGCCGACGCGCTGGTCGGGGGCTACACCGCCCAGCAGTTCGACACCCAGCAGACGTCGGCCCGCGACCGCGCCGTCATCGTCCCGGTCGTCCTCGGCATCATCCTGCTGATCCTGGTCGCCCTGCTGCGTTCCCTGCTCGTGCCCGTCCTGCTCGTGGCGACCGTCGCCCTCAACTTCCTGGCGACGCTGGGCGTGTCCGCGCTCGTCTTCGAGCACCTGCTGGGATTCAGCGGAACGGACGCCTCCGTGCCGCTCTACGGGTTCGTTTTCCTGGTCGCGCTCGGCGTCGACTACAACATCTTCCTGATGTCCCGCGTACGCGAGGAATCCTTCGCCCTGGGCACCCGCGAGGGCGTGCTGCGGGGGCTCGTCACCACGGGCGGGGTCATCACGTCCGCCGGCGTGGTCCTCGCCGCGACCTTCGCCGCGCTCATGGTGATCCCCCTGGCCTTCCTCGTGCAGATCGCCTTCATCGTCGCCTTCGGCGTCCTGCTGGACACCCTCGTCGTGCGGTCCCTGCTGGTACCGGCCCTCGTCATCGACATCGGCCCGCGCGTCTGGTGGCCGAGCACGCTGTCCCGCCCGGGCACGGGATCCTGCGCTGGAGGCAGAGGAAGGCGATCAGCAGCGGGATCACGGCGATGAGCGAGCCGGTGACGGCCGGCGAGTACATCTCCGGACTCTCGGTGGTCGAGACGTTCCACATGTGGAGGCCGAGGCTGACGGGGTACAGATCCCTGTCGTTCAGCATGACGAGGGCGCCGTAGAAGTTGTTCCAGCTCGTGGTGAAGGACAAGAAGAACAGAGTCACGAACCCCGGGGCGAGCATCGGCAGCGCGATCGTGCGGAAGGTCCGCACCTCGCCCGCGCCGTCGAGCCTGGCGGCCTCGATGACCTCGTACGGAACGTAGCCCTCGGAGAAGACCCGGGCGAGGTAGACGCCGAACGGGTTGACCAGTGCCGGGATCAGGAGCGCGCAGTAGGGGCGTCGACGGCCCGTCAGGCGGTCCGGTGGAGGTCCGCGCGGCACACCGGGTGTGCGAACGGCAGCCCGGCGGCGTAGCGGGCGATCTCGTCGATGGCGGAATCGGCCATCCTGTGCAGTTCGTTGCCGAGGGAGCCCGCGATGTGCGGGGTCAGGAGCACGTTCGGCAGCTCGTACAGCGGGGAGTCGGCCGGCAGTACCTCCGGCTCGGTGACGTCGATGACCCCGTGCAATCGGCCGGCGACCAACTCCTCGGTGAGCGCCGCCCCGTCGACCAGGGAACCGCGGGCCGTGTTGATGAGGGTCGCGCCGTCGCGCATCAGCGCCAGCCGCCGGCGGTCGATCATCGAGCGCGTCTCCGGCAGCTCCGGAGCGTGCAGGCTGACCACGTCCGAGACCCGGCAGAGCTCGTCGAGCCCGACGGCGCGGACGCCGAGGCGCTGCGCCTGATCCTCCTTCAGATAGGGGTCGTGGACACGGAGTTCGAGATCGTACGGACGCAGGAGCTCGATCACCCGGCGGCCGATCCGGGAGGCGCCGACGATGCCGACGGTACGGCGGTAGTTGCCCACGTCGCCGTACCGCAGGTGCCATTCGTGGTGGCTGCCGCGGACGCGGCGGTACTCCTCCCGCAGCTGCATCACGCGCTTGTTGGAGAGGAGGACCATGGCCACGGTGTACTCGGCCACGGGGAGGGAGTTGGCCAGCGCGGCGGAGGAGACGGCGATGCCCCGGTCCCAGCAGGCGTCGGTGACCAGCTGTTTGACGGAGCCGGCCGCGTGCACGACGGCTCTGAGGCGGGGCGCGGCCGCCAGCGCCCGGGCGTCGACCGTGGGGGCGCCCCAGAAGGTGAGCAGGACCTCCGCCTCCGCGAGCGCCTGCGCGGCCTCGGGTCTGCCGAAGTCGTCGACGACGAACTCCGGGTCGATTGCGGCCACTTCCCGGAGCCGATGGGCCGTGGCGTCGTCCAGCAGGCGGGAACGGAGCTCGGGGGCCATCGCGAGCAGGGTCCGCGGGCGGCGAACGGGCATCTGGGGCTCCTTGCGGCTGAGTGAGGCCGCGCCGACTTTATGAATCCAGATTCCGAGCGTCAAGATTCATCAATCGAATAGCTCTATACGTTCATAACGATCGCCGGAAACCGACGTACCCCCTCGCCGCGCATTCGGCGTGGGACGGCGGGGCAGGATGTCGCCCGTGACGGGCCCGGATTCGAGGCACAAGAAGGAGACCGCCATGTCGTCCACCCCTTCCGCCGAACCGAGCGGTACGGCCGCCCTGTTGGTCAACTCGCGCGGCCAGTACCTGCTCCACCTGCGCGACGCCAACAAACCCCACATCTGCGACCCGGGGACGTGGAGCATCCCGGGCGGCGACCGCGAGGGGAACGAGACCCCGCAGGAGGCGATCGCGCGGGAGCTGAAGGAGGAGACCGGGCTGACGGTCCCGCTGGAGCCGTTCACGGTCGTCGACTGCCACGGCCCTGGCGGCACCACGGGCCGGATCCAGGTCTATCTCGGCGCCTGGGACGGCGACGCCGACGCCCTTCCGCTCAGCGAGGGGATCATGCTGCGCTGGTTCGATGCCCGTACGACGGCGCACCTGACGATGTGCGCCTGGACGCAGCAGGTCCTCGATCTGCACCGGGCCCAGGTGCACGGTGCAGAACCGGGCCCGCGTACGGAGGCCCCGGCGCCCGCCGGGAAACCGGGCGGCCGGGCCCTCCTCAACATCGTCGGGGCCCACCTCTACCTGGAGCGCGACGGCCGCGTCCTGCTCGGACTGCGCCACCCCGACTCGGCCTTCGGCGCGTCGAACCACCACTTCCTCGCCGGCCACTGCGAGCAGGAGTCCGCCATCGCCTGCCTGGTCCGCGAAGCACGGGAGGAGGCCGGACTGTTGCTGCGCGCCGAGGACATCGAGCTGACGCACGTCGTGCACCTGGTCCACCCCCCGGGCTCGCGGCCGCGCCTGCAACTCGTCTTCCGCGCCCACCGGTGGGAGGGAACGGCGGAGGTTCGCGAGCCCGACAAGTGCGTGAGCTGGGACTGGTGGCCGGCCGACGCGCTGCCGGAGCCGATGGTGCCGTACGCCCGGGCCGCGATCGAGGGCATCCGGGCGGGCCGGCTCTACACCGAGATGGGCTGGCTGTGACCGCCGCCGGGCACCCGGGAGCGCTGGGCCGGTACACCCTGCCGATCGACGTGCACCTGATCCTGCGCCGCGACGGCGAGCGGGGGCCGGAGGTCCTGCTGTCCCGGCGGGCGGGCCGGGTCTACGCGGCGGGGATGTGGCACTTGCCGTCCGGGCACCTCGACGGCCCGCACGAAGACGTGGTCGAGGCCGTGGTCCGGGAAGCCCGGGAGGAGACGGGCGTCCTCATCGCCCTCGCAGACGTGGCGTCGGCGGTGACCGTGCATCACCGCGGTCCCCGGGGCCACGCCCGGCTCGGCCTGTTCTTCGAGGTCCGGCGCTGGGCGGGCGAGCCGGCGGTTCGAGAGCCGGAGGTGTGCGACGCGATGGGCTGGTACCGGCTCCACGACCTGCCCGAGCCGATCATCGCGTACTGCCGGGCCGGCCTCGACGCGTACGCGGCCGGGCGGCCGGCAGCCGTCCATTTCCAGCACCTCGGCGACCCGATCCCCTACCGCTCCGACGGCCCGCACCGCACCCGGCTCCTGAACGGCGCGGGGCCCGAGGGCCCCTGACCCGTCAACGGAGGCCGGACGGCACCTGTCGCTGGGACAGGGAGACCCAGCGTCGCGCCCGGTCGCTCGCGGTGACGACCACCCCGAACGGTTCGATCGCCGCGACCGTGCCGGCCAGCACCTCCCCCGGCTGCAGCAGTTCCAGGAACCACCAGAGTTCCGGGTTCTCGGCGGGAGTGATCGCGCTCATGCCCCGAAGGCCCTCCCCGGGCCCGTCCATATCCCGGCGTGTAGGGGGATATAGGGACGCCGGAGAGGCTGCACGCATCGGGCCGGCCGGCGTGGCGCCGGGTGGCCGCATCCTTCGAGCCATCGGAAGGCCTCGTCATGAAATCCATGAGCCGCACCCTCCGGAACGCCACCGCCGTCCTCGCCTTCGCCGGCGCGGCCGTCTCGCTGGCCGTGCAGCCCGCGGTCGCGCACAGCGGCTACTTCTACAAGAAGCGCAGCGGCTGCGTGTACACGGGGGGCCTGTCGGCCGGCCACGAGTACACGTGGACCCGGAAGGACTCGGGCGACTGCGCCGGTCACGCCTGGCTGCTCGTGAAGCTCTCCAACGGGAAGTGGTCCGAGCTCCACGAGTCCGGCAGTGTGAGCATCACCGCCAATTGGGGCGGAGCCACCGAGGCCTGGCACAAGACGCAGGCGGGCGAGTCCTGGGTCCGGTCCCACTGACGCGGCGGACGGCAAAGCAATCGGGCGCGCGTCGTCGGGTTACCCGCGGACCCGAGCGTTCGCCGCGGGATGCGCATGCGCGTCACCGCTGTCCGCGCCCAGGCCCGCGAGCAGGCGCAGCCCGTCCTCGGCGGGGCTGCCGGGCGCCGCGGACAGCACCAGCAGTTCCATGCTCGTTTCGTCCGGCAGTGCGAAGTTCTCCTGGTGCAGCTCCAGCAGTCCGACCAATGGGTGCCGGTAGGCCTTGCGTCCATGGGTGCGGGCGCGCACGTCCGCGCGGGCCCAGAGGCGGCGGAAGCGTTCGCTGCCCATGGCCAGTTCACCGATGAGCGAGGCCAGGCGGGGGTCCTCGGGGTATTTGCCGGCGGCCAGGCGAAGGTGCCCGACCACGTCGAGGGTGCATGTCTCCCAGTCCCCGTACAGGCCGCGCTCGGCCTCCTCGAGGAAGATGTGCCGGGCGGTGTTCAGGCCCGGCAGCGGCCGGCCGTAAAGGCGCGCGGCGAGGCGGTTCCCGGCGAGCACGTCCAGGCGGTGGTCCATGATCAGTGCGGGTGCGTCGGCGACGAGGTCGAGGACGCGCAGCAGCTCCGGCCGGACCCTCCCGCCCGGCGCCTTCGCGCGGCGGCGGCGCTGCCGGGCGAGCCGGTAGAGGTGCCCTCGTTCGGTCTCGTCGAGGCCGAGGACGCGGGCGAGGGCGTCGATGACCTGCTCGGAGGGCTGGGTCGCGCGGCCCTGTTCCAGGCGTACGTAGTAGTCGACGCTGACGCCGGACAGGTGCGCGACCTCCTCGCGGCGCAGCCCTTCGACCCGGCGGCGGCTGTCGGTGGGTATGCCGACTTCGGCCGGGTCGACCCGGGAACGCCGGGTCCGCAGGAAGCCCGCAAGATCGTCCATGTCCCCAGTATGGCTTCGGTGGTGCCCGTGAAGGTGGTCCTGCCGGTACCAGGAAGTCCCGTCCGACGGAAGGGGCGCCCCTGAACGCCGGGCGCCGCGGCGTCCAGGATCGAAGCATCCGATCCGAAGGAGTTGCCGTGAAGACGCTGATCGTCCACGCCCACCCCGAGCCGAAGTCGCTCAACAGCTCGCTGAAGGACCTCGCGGTGTCCACGTTGGAGGCCGCCGGGCACGAGGTCCGGGTGAGCGATCTGTACGCGATGGACTGGAAGGCGGTCGTGGACGCCGCGGACTACGGCCCCGACGCCTCGAGTCCGCTGAAGGTCGCCCTGGACTCGGGCCGGGCCTTCGCCGCCGGGACGCTCACCCCGGACGTCCTCGCCGAACAGGAGAAGCTGCTGTGGGCCGACACGATCATCTTCCAATTCCCGCTGTGGTGGTACACGATGCCGGCGATCCTCAAGGGCTGGGTGGACCGGGTGTTCACCCACCGCTTCGCGTACGGCGTCGGCGAGCACAGCGACACGAAGTACGGCGAGCGCTTCGGCGAAGGCACGCTCGCGGGCAGGAGGGCTCTGCTGTCGGTGACCACCGGCGGTCCGGAGTCGCACTACGCCGCCCGCGGGATCAACGGCCCCATCGAGGACCTGCTGTTCCCGATCCACCACGGCATCCTCTACCACCCGGGCATCGAGGTGCTGCCGCCGTTCGTGCTGTACGGCACCGACCGGATGACCGGCGAGGACTACGCGGAGGCCGCGGCGGCCTGGGAGCAGCGCCTGCTCACCCTGGAGTCGACCGAGCCGATCGCGTTCCGGCGGCAGAACTCCGGTGACTACGAGATCCCCTCGCTGCATTTGAAGGAGGGGCTGGAGCCGGCGGGCCGCACGGGTTTCGGGCTGCACGTGCGCGGCTGACCGCCGGTGCCGGAGCGGAGGAGGTGCGGGGCCGATC
The DNA here is from genome assembly GCF_033794505.1 of Streptomyces sp. MB09-01. Lineage (NCBI taxonomy): Bacteria > Bacillati > Actinomycetota > Actinomycetes > Kitasatosporales > Streptomycetaceae > Streptomyces > Streptomyces sp. MB09-01. Next base: position 11,949 of record NZ_JARAYQ010000122.1, read on the forward strand.
CGAAGCCGGCCGGCGCCCGCCGGGCCGGGCCGGCTCGGCCGCCACGGACGGCCTCGCCCACCCCGGCCCGTGCCACCCACCCCCGCGTTGAACACGTTCAAGTCCTCTGGCAGTATCTCCGTCGGGGAGCCTGCGGGCGGTGCCGTGTGGGCACGGCCCACCCCCTCGGCATGGGCTGCTGCTGCGCCCGGAGAGAGTGCGTCGTGATCATCTTTTTGATTGTCTTCTTGGTCGTGGGCCTGTTCCTCGCCGTCGCGCCGGGTGGCGCAGTCGGATACTTCTTCGTCGCGGTGAGCCGCCGGCTGTCACTCGCGGCCAGGATCCCCCTGCTGGTGGTACTGGCAGCGGGCACGGGAGCGATGTGGCTGACCCTGATGGGAGGCGCCGACTACTGGCGGCCGATCGTCGTGGCCCTCTCGTTCATCTCCACCCTCATCTCCGGGACCGTTTCCCTCGTGCACGAGGCCGGCAAGAAGCGTGCGCGGAACCTTCCTCCTGTGACCTGGCCCGGCTGGTACCCGCCCGGCGCCCCGCGGTAGCCGGTCGGCCGTCCGGGCCGCCGGCCGCGAGGGACGTCCGGGGCGAAAATCGCTTCGGACGCCGCGGTGTTCGCCCCTACCGTGACCTGATGACGACTCAAGTGATCGTGTTGAACGGCGGGTCCAGCTCGGGGAAGTCCGGGATCGTCCGCTGCCTGCAGGCGGTCCTGCCGGATCCATGGCTCGCCGCCGCCATCGACTCGCTGATCGAGTCGATGCCCGCCGCCCTGCAGACGTCGGTGGCGGGCATCGAATTCGCCGCGGACGGCGGCGTGAAGATCGGATCGGAGTTCCGGAAGCTGGAAGCGGCGTGGATGGCAGGAGTCGCCGCGATGGCCCGTGCGGGCGCCCGGATCATCGTCGACGACGTATTCCTCGGCGGAGCGGCCTCCCAGGAGCGGTGGCGGAAGGCCCTCGACGGTCTGGACGTGCTGTGGGTCGGCGTGAGGTGCGAGAGCTCGGTCGCCGAAGGACGCGAGATCGCCCGCGGGGACCGCGCCCGGGGCATGGCCGCCTCACAGGCAGAGCTCGCCCACCTCGGCGTGGTCTACGACCTGGAGGTCGAGACGACGCGCGCGGAGTCGCTGGAGTGCGCGCGGGCCATCGCCTCCTGCGTCACGTGCCGGGACGTGCCCTAGCCACGGTGGAACCACCAGAGCGCGAGGGTCACCGCCGAGGATCCGCAGGCGGTGGCCGCCCCGCGGGCCAGTGCGAAGAGCGTGGCCAACCGGAGCGGGGGATGACCGACAGGGCCACGACGCTCTATGCCGAGTTGAGCGCGCTGGAGCGGCGGGCCAAGGCCGCACGTAGAGTCGAGGGTCTGCCGTATTCGCGGCGCGAGACGGCCAAGGCGCTTCGCGGGCTCCCCGAGGGCGTCAGCCTGAACAGCAGGCGCATCAGCGACTGGCTGCCCGGCGATCCGGCCAAGGCCGTCACTCCGAGCCATGCGAACGCCGACGCCGTCTGGGCCTTGGTCTGCCTGTGGAGCCACTGGGCCCGCGTCCCCCCGCACGAACGCCCGTCCCGCCGGTACGTCAACGATCTCGTGGAGGCCGCGCAACCGGAACGCCGCCCGGCTCCTACCGTCGCGCCCTCGCTCCCGGCCCGTCTGCGGGCGCTGTTGGAGCGGCAGAGCGCGCTCAGCGAGGACTGGCCCTACGTCCTGCACGAAGGGTCCGGCTCCCTGCTGCCGCTGTCGATGATTCACGTACGACAGCAACTCGACGGCGCGACGGACCCCGACGGCGACGACAGCGGGGACAGCGACGGCGACAACGACAGCGACGGTCTCCGGTACGGACCGGACGCGCAGGGGCCGGCCCCGGCACAGCCTCTGGAACGCCTCCTCTCCAACGACGCCTACGGTCACCTCCTCCTGGAAGCCGGCCCGGGCGGCGGCAAGTCGTCGCTGCTGGCCCGCTTGGCCGGGGACATGTCGGACGCGTTCCTGCGCCAGGAAGATCCCCACCTGCCGCCCGTCATCCCCCTCTGGGCGACCGCCTCCGCCCTCTCCGCCCACCCCCACGGCGTCGAAGACGCGCTGGCCCGCCCGCTGTCGGCCGACCACAGCGTCGACGAGCCCGTCCGGTTCCACGAAACCGTCGCGGACCTCCTGCACCCGCCCGCCCGGTGGCTCGTGCTCGTCGACGGCCTGGACGAGCTTCCCGATCCGAACGCCCGGGCCAATCTGGTCCACCGGCTCACCCGCCTGGCCAGGGAAACGGCGGTCCAGAGCGAAGAGCGCGTCCGGATCGTCATCACCAGCCGCCCCATGCAGGCACCCGAGCGAAGGCTGCTGGAGACGGCCGGATTCACCCCGCGCACCCTGGCCCCCTTCCACCACCACCAGCTCCGGGAACTGGCCGAGCGCTGGTCCAGCCAGCACGAGCACGGCGCCACCCTCGCAGCGGAGTTCCTGGGCCAGGTCGAGCTCGCCCGCCTGCGGGACCTGGTCCGCGTACCCCTGCTCGCGGCCGTCGCCATCGCCCTCTACGAGGCGTGGCCCGACCGGGCCCTTCCGTCGAACCAGTACGCCCTCTACGAGCAGTACCGCCTGTACCTGACGGCGGCCAAGGCCCAGCACCGCGGCGCGCGGCTCGGCGGACTGGCGACGCTCTCGCTCAGGAACCCCGCGGCCGCCGCGGCCGTCAGGTTCCTGGAGCAGAACTTCGACGACCTCTTGCGCGAAGTGGCCCATGCGGCACGTGTCATGAAGGCACCAGACCTGCACCAGCACGCGATCGACTGGCTGGCGCAGAAGCTCGGGCCCGCCGCCCGGGTCTCCATCCCGGGCTGGCGGGACGCCGTCGCAGGCCTCCTGACCTCGACCGGGCTGATCGTCTCCCGGAACGGCAGGCTGCGCTTCCTGCACATCAGCTTCGCGGAGCACCTCGCGGCGGAGCACGACGCCTGGCGCCTGCCGGTGGAGTTCTCGCCCCAGGTCAGCAGCTGGCAGGAGGTCGTGCTCAGCGCCACGCGCCCCCGCGGCCGGCGCACGCGCCACGCGATGGCCACGCTGCTCCACTACTGTCACCTGCGGCCGCTCTCCTCGGCGGCGCTGCTCAGCTGGCTCCAGCAGGGCAGCGACCGGCACCACCGCGTCGCCGCCCGGCTGTTGGCCGAGGGGTGTCCCGCCTCAGCCCAGCACGTGAGGGACTTCCTGGACAGGCTGCCGTACCTGCCCGCCGAATGTTGGGAATCCGCCGGACACCTGGCGGACGAGGCGGCGTACGAGATGTTGGTGTTCTACGCGTCCAGCTCCGCGCAGCACCGCGCGACCCGGGAGCACGCACTCGACGCGCTCGCCCTCCGGCGGCCCGGGGAGGCCTTGCGCCTGCGCGAACGGCTGGGGCGGGAGGCCTCCCCGCCCCGGCACGACGCCCCGACGGCTGCCCCGCATGCAAAGGCGGTCGTGGGAACCGGCGTGGAGAGCGTACTGCAGGGCTTCGGCCGGGCCGATGTCCGCGAGCAGGCCGACATCCTGGGCGCCATGATCCTCACCGGGGAGCTGGAGCCGGCCGACAGGTCGGCGATCGCCCAGGCACTGTGCGCTGCGGCTCCCGACCGCGCACGGCAGGTCGCGGACCGGCTCGAAACGCTCGCCCGCGACACGGCCCGCACTCCTTGGGCCCGGCACCACGCGGTCGAGGCGCTCCTCGACTTCGGGGGCTCCCACGTCGGTACCGCAGCGGCCGTGCTGCTGGCGCTCGCGACGCAGCCTGACCTCTCGCCCCTGGACCGGTGGGACGCCGCCGAGAGCGTGCTCGATCTGGGTGCACCCCATACCGGACGCGCCCGCCGGATCATGCGGGCGCTGCTCCGGGAGCCCGGTCTGTCGGCGGGGGATCTGTTCGACCTCCAGGGCCGGCAGCACGATCCCGATCTCGCCGGAGCGCCCTGTGCGCGGCACGGAGCCGCGCCCCTGTCCTACCAGGCGGGCGACGACGATCTGCCCGACGACCTCGCCGGGGTCGACGCCCTCGTGGTGACGGGCGGCGCCGCACCGATCCGGTCCGGCGGGAACGCCCCCGCGCACGACGCCGAGCTGGAGCTGTTGCGCGGCGCGCTGGCGAGGGAGCTGCCCGTGCTCGGGCTCGGCCTGGGCGCACGACTGCTCGCCGTGGCGGCGGGCGGCACCGTCGTCCACCGGGCCGGCTCCGCGCCCGAGCAGGCCGGCCGGAGGCCCGTACGTACCGCACCCGCGTCCGGTTCGGATCCGCTGTTCGCCGGCATCGCGGCGGAGCTGCCCGCGGCGCGGTGGGGGCACGACGGCACCGTGGAACTGCCCGCCGACGCCCTGGTCCTGGCCTCGGACGACCGCAGACGCGTCCACGCGTTCCGCATCGGTGCCAGCGCCTGGGGGCTGCACCTCCCCCTCGAAGCCACAGCCGGAACCGAAGCCTCGGACGCGGAGGCGCAGGCATGGGGGCCGCTGCCGGCCCGGTTCGCCGAACTCGTGGCCGACCGCGCCGAACCCACCGCCACCCGAGCGTTCTTCACCCGGCGCGCGGACGCGTGGGAGGGTCCGATTCCCCTGTAGGCGGCGTCCGCAGCGGCACACCGCACCGCTCGAACGCCGACCCCCTCCGGTACGACGCGTCGGACGCAGGAAGGCCCCGGCCGGGCAGGCGGGGCAGGCGGGACGATCGGCCGGGGGGGGGCTGTTCTCCCCCTGCCGGTGCGGCCGGTGCCTCAGGTCTTCTTCTTGCCCAGGAACCGCCGCAGCCGCGTCAGGGGCCACGCGTTGACGACGTCGTCCGCGGTCAGCCAGCCGCGCTGCGCGGTCGCCACCCCGTAGCGCATGTACGGCAGATGTGTGGTGGCGTGCGCGTCGGAGTTCACGGCGAACTTCACTCCGTACCTCTTGGCGCGCAGGATGTCCTCGTCGCACAGGTCGAGCCGTTCGGGGTGCGCGTTGATCTCCAGCGCGGTGCCCGCCCGCGCGCAGGCTTCGAAGACGGCGTCGAAGTCTGCGTCGATGCCCGGGCGTTTGCCGATCCGGCGGGTCGTGGGGTGGCCGATGACGGCGACGTGCGGGTTCTCGCAGGCGCGGATGAGGCGGCGGGTGAGCTCCTGCCTGCTCTGGTTGAAGTGCGAGTGGACGGAGGCCACGCAGATGTCGAAGTCCGCCAGGAACTCGTCGGGCCAGTCCAGGGTGCCGTCCGGGCCGATGTTGAGTTCCGTGCCGTGCAGCAGCCGCATCCTGTGGTGCGCGCCGTCCAGTGCCCGTACCCGCTCGCGCTGGGCGAGGATCTTCTCGCTGGTCATGCGCTGCATGGAGAGGTCGGGGGCGTGGTCGGTCACCGCGTAGTACGCGTAACCGCGGGCGGCAGCGGCGGCGATCATGTCCTCCAGCGGGGCGAGTCCGTCGGTGAGGTCGGTGTGGGTGTGCAGATCGCCGCGGATGTCCTTCTCCGTGAGGAGGCCCGGGAGTTCGCCGCGCAGCCCCGCCGCGATCTCGCCGCGGTCCTCGCGCAATGTCGGGGGGATCCAGGGCAGCCCCAGCCTGTCGTAGACCCCCTCCTCGGTCTCGGAGGTGATGTTCTCGCCGCTCTCGGCGTCGAAGAGCCCGTACTCGGAGAGCTTGAGGCCCTGGCGCACCGCGAGCTCGCGGGTGCGGATGTTGTGCGCCTTGGATCCGGTGAAGTACTGCAGTCCCGCGCCCCAGGACGCGGGGGGCAGGACGCGCAGATCGACCTGGAGGCCGGTGGTGGTCCGTACGGAGGTCTTCTTCTGCCCGTGCGCGATCACCTCGGCGGTCTGCGGGAGGGCGGTGAGCGCGTCCATGAACGGGGCCGACCGGCGCGCCGCCACCAGGATGTCGACGTCGCCGATGGTTTCCCTCATGCGGCGCAGGGACCCGGCGTAGGTGCACCGGACGCAGCCGCGGATCTCCGAGAGTTCGGCGACGAGCTGCTCGGCGACGTCCATGGCCGCGCTGAGGAGGATCCGGCCCTCGCCGGCCTTCTGCAACACCGCGATGCCGTGCAGGATGTTGTCCTCGGTCCGCTCGCCGAAGCCCTTCAGGTCGCGCAGCCGTTCCTGCTGGATGGCCTCGATCAGCTGGTCGACGGAGCTGATGCCCAGCTCCTCGTGGAGCAGCATGGCCTTGCGGGGCCCGAGCCCCGGAATCGCGATCAGCTCGCGCACGCCGGGCGGCACGGACGCCCTGGCCTCGTCGACCACGGTCATGCGGCCGGTCCGCAGGTATTCGAGGATCTTGTCGGCGACCGACCTGCCGACGTTGGGGATCTCGCGCAGGCCCTTGGCGTCGAGCGTGGACACGTCCTCCGGGTGGCCGCCGACGGCCCGGGCGGCCTTCTCGTAGGCGCGCGCCTTGAAGGCCTCCCCGCCCCGGATGGCGATGAGGTCCGCGTACTCCTGGAGCAGAGCCTCGACCTGGTCGTTGGCTCGGGCCATGCCTCCAGGGTGCCCCGCGGGCCGCGCACGGGCACGTCGGACGCCCGGGATCAGAGCATGACGTGCTTGGCCCGGGTGTAGTCCAGGAGGCCGGACAGGGAGAGGTCGCTGCCGTAGCCGGAGTGCTTGACCCCGCCGTGGGGCATCTCGGAGACCGTGGTGCCGTGGGTGTTCACCCAGACGATGCCGGTGTGGAGGGCGCGGATGGCGCGCATCGCCCGGTCGTGGTCGGTGGTCCACACGCGCGCGGCCAGGCCGAAGCGGACGTCGTTGGCCAGGTGGAGGGCCTCGGCCTCGTCGGCGAAGGGCTGGACGGTCACCACCGGGCCGAAGGTCTCCTCCTGCACGACCTCCTCGTCCCGGCGGACCCCGGCGACCACGGTGGGTTCGGGGAAGAAGCCCGGGCGGGGCGGCCGGCCCCCACCGGTGACGATCCCGGCGTGCGGCGGCAGGCGGTCCAGCAGTGCCTGCACCGAGGCGAGCTGGGCCGCGTTGTTGAGGGGCCCGCAATCGACGCCGGTACGGAGCTTCGCCGCTTCGGCGGCGAAGGCCGAGAGGAAGGCGTCGTGGATCCGGCGGTGGACCAGGAGCCTCCCTGGCGAGTACCTGAGACCGACGGGACGGGGTGTCGGCCCGCGCGCCCGCTCGCGTACGGGGCACGGCAGGGAATCCTGGGACGAGAACCACGGGACCGCGAGACCGCGGACCGCGAGACCGCCATGGACCCCACGGACCCGGGAGTGCTGATGCGCACATGAGCCACGACCCCGCCGACGCGCCGGGCCCCCCGCCGGGCGCCGCTCCCGGCAACGGGCCTGCCGTCTCCCGCCAGGAGTTCGACGCGCTCTTCGACCGGGTCCGCACCTGGGGCCGGTGGGCCGCGGCCGACCGCGGCGCCTGGAACCGGGTGACGGCGGACCACGTGCGGCGGGCCGTTACCCTGGTCCGGTCCGGGACGGTCGTCCCGATGGCCCGGCCGTGGGACACCCGCCCGGGCCCGGACAACGCGAAGCCGGCCCTGCACTACATGTCCGACCTCGGCGACGTGGAGGCCCCGGAGCCCTCCGTCTACAAGGACTTCTTGGCCGTGGACTACCACGGCAAGGGCGTCAGCCATCTCGACGCACTGTCACATGTCGCCTACCGGGGGCAACTGTACGACGGCCGGGCGGCGCACGACTGGGTCGATGCGGCGGGCGCCCGCTTCGGTGCGGCGTCGGCGCTCGGCCCGCTGGTCACCAGGGGTGTGCTCGTCGACCTGCCCGCCGTTCTCGGGGTCACCTGGCTCGACCCCGGGCGCGCGGTGCACGCGCGGGACCTCGTCGCCGCCGAGGAGGCGCTCGGCGTCACGATCGGGGACGGCGACGCGGTGCTGCTGCGCTCCGGCGCCTTCCGCCGCCGCCGGGAATCCGGCCCCTGGGACCCCGGCGGGGCGAGCGCCGGCTGGCACGTGGACGCCCTGCCGCTGCTGGCCGAGCGCGGCATCGCCCTGCTCGGTGGCGACGGGGACAGCGACGTACGACCCTCGCCGGTCGAGGGGCTGCACTCCCCCGTGCACGCCCTCGCCGTCACGGCGATGGGGGTGCCGCTGCTGGACAACCTCGATCTCGAACCGCTCTCCGCCGCCTGCGCCGAGGCGGGCCGCTACGCGTTCCTGCTCGTCGTGACGCCGCTGAACGTGCCGGGCGGGACGGGTTCGCCCGTCAGTCCGGTCGCGGTCCTGTGAGGGCCCACCGCTCCGGCCACTCCGTGCCCTCCCTCACTTCCCCGCTCATCTCAAAAATCTGAGGAATATACTCAAATCTGGTAATTCAGGGCATTCTGGCCTGGACCGAAGGCCGAGGGAAGTGGTGCACATGGGGGTGGTGGGAGACCGCATCGGGCCCGTACGTCCCCGTGACCGATTCCTGCACGGTGAGTCGGTCGAGGGGAGCGTGAGGGGTCCGATCCTGCACTCGTGGCAGCGCAGCCAGCTGCTGGGAATCTCGCCCGACCAGTCCGAGCTTCCGTTCACGCCGGACTTCGACCCTGACGGCCGGCTCATCCGCGCCGCCCGGCCCGTGCTGGACCGACTGGAGTCGGTCTTCGCGGGCAGCCAGATGAACATCAGCCTCGCCGACGGGTACGGCACCGTACTCGAGCGCCGATTCGGCGAGAAGTCCATGGTCAAGCGCCTCTCCCCGATCCAGAGCGTCCCGGGTTTCGTCTTCGCCGAACAGTTCGCCGGGACGAACGGCATCGGCCTCACCCTCGCGGAACGGCGGCTCTGCCAGGTCTTCGGCGCCGAGCACTTCGCCGAGCGGTCCCAGTCGAGCGCCTGTACGGCCATCCCCCTGCGCGACCAGCTCAGCGGGCACATCGAGGGCGTCCTGTGCCTCGGCTATCCCTACACCGACGCCGACCCGGCACTGGTCCCCGTGGTGCGCAAGGCGGCCGAGGCCATCGAGAGACGGCTGATGGAGCAGAGTTCGGCGCGCGAGCGCGGCCTGCTGCAGGCCTACCTCGACGCCGCGAGCCGGACCGGGGCGGACGAGCACTCCGGGAACGGGCACGGACTCGCCATGGCCGAGCTGCTCCAGAGCGAGCTGGAGCAGAGCGATCAGATGACGCTCAAGGAAAAGGCCACGGAGCTGATGTCCTCGGCCCAGTGGGCGGCCGCCGAGGTGTCCCTGTCCCGCGACCGGTGGGTCACCCTCGTGAGCCGTCCCGTGACGAGCCCCTCGGGAGTGGAGGGCATCGTCATCGAGGCGCTCCTCCCCGACGAGGACGAGCGGCACGCTCCCGCCCCCACCGGGCCGCCTCCCGGTCCCCTTTCCCGCGCCGCACCCCGTACGGCCACGAGGGCCGCCCCCGCGCCCGGCACGTCGTCCGGCGGCGCACCCGGCACGTCCGGCGCACCCGGCACGTCCGGCGCACCCGCCACCGAGGACTCCTCCGGCGGCATGGTCCGGGGGCTGGTGCTGGTGGGCGAGCCCGAGGTGGGCAAGTACGCCGTCGCCGCGCGACGCCGCCTCGAGCTGCTGGCCGAGGCCAGCAACCGCATCGGCACCACCCTGGACGTGGGCCGCACCGCCTGGGAGCTCGCCGAGATCGCCGTCCCGCGGCTGGCCGACTTCGTCACCATCGACATGCCCGAGGCGGTCCTGCGCGGCGAGGAGTCCGCCCACCCCACCACCGAGATGCACCGGACGGTGGTCCACGGGATCCGCGAGGACTGCCCCTTCTACCCGGTGGGCGAGCAGGTCGTCCTGCGCCCGACCACGCCCCACATGCGCTCCCTGACCACCGGTCAGCCCGTGCTGGAACCCGATCTCAAGGCCGCCTTCGGCTGGATCGCCCAGGACCCCGAGCACGCCGAGCTGCTCCTCGCGCACAACATCCACTCGCTCATCACCGTCCCCCTCTACGCCCGCGGCGTCCTGCTGGGCATCGCGAGCTTCTACCGTTCGCAGGACCCGTCCCCCTACGGGGACGACGACCGCTGGCTGGCCCAGGAGCTCGCCGCCCGCGCCGCCCTGTGCATCGACAACGCCCGCCGCTACACCCGCGAACACACCCTGGCCCTGGCCCTCCAGCGCAGCCTGCTCCCGCGCGGCCTCCCCGACCAGGACGCCGTCGAGGTCGCCCACCGGTACCTGCCCGCCGAGCACGGGGTCGGCGGCGACTGGTTCGACGTCATCCCCCTGTCCGGCACCCGCGTGGCCCTCCTCGTCGGGGACGTCGTCGGCCACGGACTGCACGCCGCCGCCACCATGGGCCGGCTGCGCACCGCCGCCCGCAACTTCGCCGAACTGGAACTCGCCCCCGACGAACTCCTCACCCACCTCGACAACCTGATGGTGCGCCTCGACCGGGAGGAGGGCGGGGACAATCCGGCCCTCGGCAGCGGCATCGTCGGCGCCACCGTCCTGTACGCCATCTACGACCCCACCTCGCAGCGGTGCACCATGGCCCGCGCCGGCCACCCGCCGCCCGCGCTGGTCCACCCGGACGGCGCCGTGGAGCTCCTCGACCTGCCCGCCGGACCCCCGCTCGGCCTCGGCGGGCTCCCCTTCGAGTCGGTGGAGATGCAGTTGCCCGAACACAGCCAGCTCGTCCTCTACACCGACGGACTCATCGAGGACCGCCATCGCGACATCGACCTGGCCCTCGGTGAGCTCACCCGCGCGCTGGCCCACCCGGACCGCGCCCCCGAGGAGACCTGCCGGGCGGTGCTCGACGCCGTGGCCCCCGAGCACCCCGGTGACGACATCGCCCTCCTCGTCGCCCGCACCCATGTCGTGTCCCCCGACCGGATCGCCTCCTGGGACCTGCCCGCCGACCCGGCCCTGGTGGGCGACGTCCGCGCCGCCGCCATGAGCCAGTTGGGCCGGTGGGGGCTGGACGAGTCCGCGTTCGCCACGGAACTGCTGCTCAGCGAGCTGGTCACGAACGCCGTCCGCTACGGCACCGGACCCATCCGGGTACGCCTCATCCACGACCGCACCCTGATCTGCGAGGTGTACGACGCGAGCAGCACCGCCCCGCGCATGCGCCACGCCGCCAGCACCGACGAGGGCGGGCGCGGCCTGTTCCTGGTCGCCCAGCTCTCCCAGGCCTGGGGCACCCGCTACACCACCGGGGGCAAGGTCATCTGGGCCGAGTGCGCCCTGACCGCGGCGTGACGGCCCCGTCCACGACGGGCGCATCCCGGCGATTTCAATACCGGAAACACCCGGTCAGATCGGCATAGAATCCCCATGCAGTCGGGAAGAACTCGGAGGCCGACCCCCGGAGAAGTCTGTGCATGACGCTCCCGACACCTCGATGAGGCCGCCCTCGCCGTTCGGCGGCGAACCCCTCGTCCGCATGCGCGGTCTCGGCAAGCGGTTCGGCGGCACGGTGGCGCTGGCCGGGGTCGACCTCGACATCCACCGGGGCAGCGTCCTCGCCCTCCTCGGCCCCAACGGCGCCGGGAAGTCCACCCTCATCAAGGTGCTCGCCGGGGTCCACCGCGCCGACGAGGGCGAGGTGACGGTGGCCGGCCATCCGCTCGGCTCGCACGCCGCGGCCCGGACCATGTCCTTCATCCACCAGGACCTCGGTCTCGTCGCGTGGATGACGGTCGCCGAGAACGTCGCCCTGGGCACCGGCTACCCGCGCCGGCGCGGACTGATCTCCTGGCGGCGCACCCGCGAGCGCTGCGACGAGGCCCTGCGGATCGTCGCCGGGCACCTGGACGCCGACGCCCGCATCGCCGACCTCGCCCCCGCCGAACGCTCGCTGGTCGCCATCGCCCGGGCCCTGGCGACCGATGCCGAACTCATCGTGCTCGACGAGCCGACCGCCACCCTCCCCGCCGCGGACTGCGCCCGGCTGTTCGACGTCCTGCACGCCCTGCGCGACCGGGGGCACGCCCTCCTCTACGTCAGCCACCGGCTCGACGAGGTGTACAAGGTCGCCGACAGCTTCGCCGTCCTGCGCGACGGCCACGTGGTCGAACGCGGCCCCCTCGCCGGTTTCTCCCCCGCCCGGCTGGTGCGCGCCATCGTGGGCCACGAACCGGCCGCCCACGCGCC